>NZ_JBAGKI010000003.1:0-176142 GCF_036689795.1 Micromonospora palythoicola
CGCCCGCCCCCCCCCCCCCCCCCCCCCCCCCCCCAACCCCCCCCCCCCCCGCCGGCGCCGGCCGCGCCCGGCCGGGGCCCCCCCGGCCGCTGCGTCCCGGGGTTGTGAATGGTGCAGTCTTATACGCTGGCCCGCGAATCGGCGAGCGGTGGGGAGGGGCTGTGGCGCGCAAGACCAACAGGTCGGCGACGATGCGCGACGTCGCCCGACTCGCCGGGGTGTCGATCAAGACGGTGTCCAACATCCTCAACGGCTATCAGTACGTGCGTCCGGAAACCCGCGAGCGGGTGGACGACGCGATCCGTGAGCTGGGCTACCACGTCAATGTGTCGGCGCGGAACCTGAGCCGGGGCCGGACCGGGGCGATCGCTCTGGTGCTGCCGTCGCTGCGCGTTGTGTACTTCGCCGAACTTGCGGACGCCGTCATGCGAGAGGCATCCAGGCGAGGCCTGACCGTCTTCATCGAGCAGACCAACGCCGAGCGCGACCGCGAGTTGCGGGTACTGGACGGCAGCTACCGGTCACGCTTCGACGGCGTGCTGTACTCCCCGCTCGCGCTGGGCCAGAAAGACCTCCCGCTGTTCGACGTCGACTTCCCCCTCGTGCTCCTGGGCGAGCGGGTGTTCGATGGCAGCCTCGACCACGTCACGATGAGCAACGTCGAGGGAGCACGTGCGGCGACCGAGCACGTCCTGGGCCGGGGTGCGACCACGGTAGTTCCCCTGGGAGTCAAGGACGACCCTTCGCCGAGCAGTGGAACGCTGCGGTTCCAGGGCTTCCGGGACGCCCTCCAGTCACGAGGGTTCGACGTCGACCCACGCGTGATCATCGGTGTACCCGACTATTTCCACTCCACCGGCGCCACGACGATCGCTCGCATCCTGGACAGCGGCGTCAAGCCCGACGCGGTTGTGGCGTTCGCCGACACGCTCGCGCTGGGTGCGCTCGCCACCTTTCAGGACCGCGGCCTACGGGTTCCGGAGGACGTCCTGCTGATCGGCTTCGACAACATCGACGAAGCGAACTACTCCCGACCTCCGCTGAGCACCATCGACCCCGGACGCGACGTGATCGCACACCAGGCAGTCGCCCTGCTGGAAGAGCGGATCCAACTCCAGTTCGACGGTGTGCCGCGAGAGGAACAGCCGGCGCCCCGGAGAATGGTGGTCGACTTCGAATTGATCCCGAGGCAGTCGACGCTGCGCTGAGGCCGTCCTGCCAGACCGGTTGCGCGGTTGCTACGACGGCGCCCGTCGGCGTACTGCTGCGACTGTCGCACCTGGCTCGGAGCCACTTCGGACGGTGAACGCCGATGTCTGCTCAGCCGGCTGGGGCAAGTCTTCTCCCTCCCGTACCTGCCTGAATGAGGTATTCGGCGGGGCAGCGACCGATTACCAGGCGCAGGGTGTGTAGTCCTTGAGGAAGCAGCCGTACAGGTCTTCGCCCTGTTCACCGCGGACGATCGGGTCGTAGACCCGGGCCGCGCCGTCGACGAGGTCCAGCGGGGCGTGGAAGCCGGCGTCCGCCAGCCGCATCTTCGTCGGGTGTGGCCGCTCGTCGGTGATCCAGCCGGTGTCGACGCTGGTCATGAGGATGCCGTCGGACTGCATCTCCTGGGCGCTGGTGCGGGTCAGCATGTTCAGCGCGGCCTTGGCCATGTTGGTGTGCGGGTGCCCCGGTCCCTTGTAGCCGCGGGCGAACTGGCCCTCCATCGCCGACACGTTCACCACGTACTTGCGGCGGGCGGTCGCTGCGGCCATCGCCGGTCGCAGTCGGCTGATCAGTACGAACGGCGCGGTCACGTTGCACAGTTGCACTTCGAGCAGTTCGACCGGGTTCACCTCGTGCACCCGCTGCACCCAGCTGTTGACCGGGTCGAGGTCCGGCACCAGACCCCCGGCGTCGATGGCGCTGGCTGTCGCGATCCGTTCGGGTGCGGCGGAGCCGCTGGTCAGCGCCAGCGCGGTGAGCGCGTGCGGGGTGATGGTGGGCGAGTTCAGTGGGGCGATGAGGCTGCCCGCCGGGTCGCCCTGGCCGGCCGGTTTGGCGAATGTGATCATCTCCGGCAGTGGGCCGTCCGGCAGGGCCGCCGCCTCCGCGGCGATGAGGTGCGCGTACGCCGCAGGCGTGCGGCGAACGGTCTGCGCCGCGTTGTTGATCAGGATGTCGAGTGGTCCCTGGTCGCTGACCGAGTCGGCGAGGGCGATCACCTGGGCGGGGTCGCGCAGGTCGATCCCGACGATCCGCAGGCGGTGGAGCCACTCCCCGCTGTCGGGCATCGCGGCGAACCGGCGGACCGCGTCGTGGGGAAACCGGGTGGTCACCGTGGTGTGCGCGCCGTCGCGCAGCAGCCGCAGCGCAATGTACATGCCGATCTTCGCCCGGCCGCCGGTGAGCAGCGCGCGCCGGCCGGTCAGGTCGGTGCGGGCGTCGCGGCGCTCCCGGTTCAGTGCGGCGCAGGGCGGGCAGAGCTGATGGTAGAAGGCGTCCACATCGCGGTAGCGCTGCTTGCAGATGTAGCAGCCGCGCGGTTTGTGCAGGACGCCGGCCGTGGCACCTACGGTGGGGGAGGCGAGCGGGTTGCCCTGGGTCTCGTCGTCGATCCGGCCCGGGGCGCCGGTGGCGGTGGCCGCCGTCACCGCGCGGTCGGCCGCCGCGATGGCATCCCGCCGTTCCTCACGTCGCCGCTGCTTGATCATTTTGTAGAGCTTCGCGGTGGCCCGCTGCACCCGCACCACGTCGGGATGATCGGGAGGCAGGTCCTCCAACGCCTCGAAGACGCTGAGACAGGTCTCCAGTCGGGCCGGGTCAATGCGGTATTGACCGGTTTCGGTAATTCTGTCCGCCTTCATGCTGTCGCTGTCTCGTCCCGTTCCCTACGCCGGATCTATCCGGCCCCACCCCAAGTCCGACCCGGAACTGTACGCACCGCGCGGCCTCGGACGCATCCCGCACCTGTTGACCAGTCCGAAGACCCGTAGAGATCACACCTCGACCGCTCCGATCCTCGTCGCCCTCGAATACGGCCAGCCGGCGGGCAGCGAGCCGGATCGGGTCAGGCGCTCTGCCGCAGGTAGGTGCGTACGCCCAGCAGCACCGACAGCACGCTGATCGACAGGGCGACCAGAACTGTCGACAGTACGGTCGCGCTGAACACCTCACCCTGGAACGCGCTGCGCATGCCATCCACGATGTACCGGAACGGGGTGAGCCGGGAGACCAGGTCCAGCCAGCGCGGAGCGAAGGACATCGGTAGCAGCACCCCGGACAGCAGCAGCAGCGGCATCAGGCCGGTGTTGAGGGTGGGGCCCAGAGTGTCCTCGCTCCTGACGGTCAGCGCGAGAGCGCAGGACAGACAGGCCAGGCCGAGCGAGAGAAGCGTGACCACGCCGAGCGCCACCAGCACACCCGGCACCGACGCGCGCAGGCCCAACGGCAACGCCACCACGACCAGCAGCACCGCCTGCACCACCAGCAGCGCGACGTCACGCAGCACCCGGCCGAGCAGCAACGCCACCCGGCTCACCGGAGTGACCCGCAGCCGCTCGATCACCCCTGCGCGCCATTCGGCGATCACTCCGAACCCGACGAAGGCGGAGCCGAAGAGGCAGAGTTGCACGAGCACCCCCGGCACGTACGTCTGCCAGGCGCGCTCCGGTGCGACGCCGGTGATCGACAGGGTGCTCGTCATCAGCGGGCCGTAGAGCACCAGGAAGGCCACCGGCTGAGAGAGCCCGATGACGATCCACAGCGGGTTGCGCAGGGAGATGCGTAGGTGGCGCTGGAACACCAGCAGGATGTCAACGAGCAGGGACATGGTCCGCCCCCTCGGTGGTCGGGATGGGGGACTGTTGGTCTTGCGGGTCGTCGCGCAGTGCGCGGCCGGTGAGGCTGAGGAAGACGTCGTCCAGACTGGCCCGCGCCAGTTGCAGGGCACGGACGCCGATGCCCGCGCCGGACAGGGCGGTGATCACGTCGGTGATCCCCTGTTCGGCGTCGGCCAGGGTGACCTGGATACCGCCCGTGCTCGTCACCGCGGCCTGCCGGACGCCCGGCAGCCCGGCCAGCAGCCGTTGGCTGGCGGCCGGATCGCCGACCACCTCCACGGTCAGCACGTCCGCGGCCAGCTGGCGCTTCAGGTTCGCGGGGGTGTCCTCGGCGACGATTCGCCCGTGGTCGATCACGAAGATCCGGTCGCAGAGCGCGTCGGCCTCGTCAAGGTAGTGGGTGGTCAGGAAGACGGTGGTGCCGTGGTCCTCGCGGAGCCGGCGGGTGTGCTCCCACAGGTTGTTGCGGCTGTGCGGGTCCAGACCGGCGGTGGGTTCGTCGAGGAAGACGACCTGCGGATCGTGGACCAGGCCGAGCGCGATGTCCAGGCGGCGGCGCTGGCCGCCGGAGAGCGAGCCGACCGGCCGCTTACCCAGCCCGCCGAGGTCCAACTGTTCGAGTAGGTCGGCCACCCGGCGCCGGGCGGGTGCGACCGGGATCCGGTAGAGGCGCGCCTGCAGGAACAGTTCCTCGTCCACCAGGGCGTTGGGGTCGGTACCACCGTACTGGGCGACGTACCCGATTCGGCGGCGTACCTCGCGGGGAGCCGCGGCCAGGTCCGCGCCGGCGATCCGGGCCGTGCCACTGGTCGGGCGGAGCAGCGTGGTCAGCATCCGCAGGGTGGTGGTCTTGCCGGCGCCGTTGGGGCCGAGGAAGCCGACGATCTCGCCGGCCTCGACCCGCAGGTTGACGCCTCGGACCGCCGCGACGCTCTGCCGGCCGGACCGGAACGTGCGGGTCAACTCGTTCGCTTCGATGATGCTCATGTCCCTGCCTCGCTTCCCGGGCCCGCGGCCCGGCCGTCGCCCTCGGCCAGCACCGCCAGTTCCCGCCACGCCCGCGGATCAGCCGGATCGGCGGGTGCGCCCCGGTGCAGGACGTATCGGTGTGGGGTGATCGCCGTGGGTGAGTCGACAAGCTGTCGTAGGCAGGCCAGGTGTGCCCGCGCGGGGTCGGTGATCTCGGCTACGGCGGCCAGGTGGGCGACGATGGCCGCCCCCTCGGGTCCTGCGCCGGTCACGAAGGCTCGGGCCGGCCCGGGCACGGCTGCTCGCAGTACCCGGTTGACCTCGCTGAGCTGGATCCAGCTGTGGTCGACGAAGTGCCAGTCGCCGTCGCGGGGGATCGGGTCGATGCCGGCGAGGGCGCCGAGGTCGTCCAGGGCGACGTTGCCGGTGGCCGCCACGGCGAGCACCCGTTCGGTGCCGAGCAGCAGCGCCTCCATCTCCGCGTCGGGAAGGTACCGGTTGTCCCCGGTGATCAGTTCCAGGATCAGCGCCTGCTCGGTCCGGACCAGGTGGAACAGCAGCAGATTGGTGAAGCCGGTCGGCGTCCACCAGTCGATGAAGGTCTCCGTGGTGGCTACCGTCGGCAGATCCGGCGGGGCGTTGCCGGAGATGTTGTTGAAGACGCCGTCACGGACCATCGGCATGCCGCGCTCGTGCGCGATGCGGTCGTGCGCGCGTTGCAGCGCCTCGGCGTCGAAGACACTGTTCCGGTTGGCCCGCAGCAACGCGGTCCCGGCGTGCCGCACCAGCGCGTCGTAGTCGGGCTGGTCGACGTCGAGGCTGATCAGGCCGTCCTGGGACACGGTGCCGACATAGTCGCGCAGCGGCACGCCGAGCCGGTTGGCGGCGGGGGAGTAGAGCACCACGTGCCGCTGGCCGGTGCGGAGGGTGAGCACGGCGGCGAGCGCGGCGAGCACCGCCATGGCCCGGCTCGCGCCGGTGCGGGCGGTGATCCGGTCCAGCGCGGCGGCTACCCGTGACGAGTGCAGGTCCGCGCTGCGCGGCGTGGGCGTCGTCGACGGCTCGACACCTGCGGTCGGCCGGGGGAGTACGCAGCGGGGGCGCCGCCGCAGGATTCCGGACCAGTACCGCAGCGCCGCGTCCGCCTGCCGCAGACCCTTCGGTGAACGTTCCCGATCGGCCCGGTCCAGCGGCTGGTGCGGTGGTGCGTCCTCGTCGGTCACGGTCCCGGTGAGCAGCCCGGTGAAGCGTTCACCCAGCACTGTCATGCTCACGTAGTCGGCGGCCATGTGTGAGTAGACCGCGACCACCGCGTGCACCAGGTCGCCCTCGACCGCCACGGCGAGGCGCAGCGGCAGATCTTCGGAGAGGTCGAACGGGCGCGCACGCAGCTGGGCGATCAGCTCCCGGGACAGCGTCGTGCCGTCGGGCTGGGCCGGCCGTTGGTGTATCTCGATCGGCAGGTCGACGGTACGCGCCACGCGCTGCACCGGACCGTCCGGCCCGTCGTGGTAGGTGGTGCGCAGCGACTCGTACCGGCGGACCAGCGCGCTCAGGGCGGCGCAGGCGCGATCGAGTGTGGTCCCCGCCGGCACCTTGAAGATCCACTGCACCAGGCCGAGGAAGTGGTCGTCGGTGAGCGCAGAGATCCATTGCAGCGCGTTCGCCTGACCGAGGGTCAGCGGGCCCTGCGCCTCGCGGTCGCCGTCGACGCGCAGGCGGATGGTACGGACGGTCTCGCTCAGGGCGGTCATCGGTGGTCCTCCGTGGATGCGCGGCCGTCACCGCGGGCCAGCACTGGCCGGGAACGCCAGGCCGCCAGGTCGGTGAGGTCGGTCGGAGCCGAGTCGTGCAGGACGTAGTGGTGCGGGGCGCACACGGCGTACCGGCCACCGAGGTGGGCCATGCACGCCGTGTGCGCCTGGCGCGGGGTCCGGACGCCGTCGGTGGCGAGCAGGTGGGCGGTCAGCCGGTGCCCGTCACCTTCCGGTTCGGCCGTCGCGTACGCCGGGGTGCCGAGTGCCTCGCGCAGCAGGGCCTGAACCTCACTGAGCTGCACCCAGCTGACCCCCACCCGCACCCAGTCGCTGTCGCGGGGCACCGGGGTCAGTCCGCTGAGGTCAGGCACGTCCGCCAGGCGCAGCGGTCCGGCACCGGCGGCGACGAGGACGCCTTCCATCCCCCGCAGCAGGCCGGCGATCTCGGCCTGGGGGACGTGCCGGGTGTCTCCGGTACTCAGGCCGACCACCAGGGCCGGCTGGGCGGCGATCAGCTGGAGCACCAGGCGGTTGGGAAAGGGTGGCGCCGGCATCCAGGTGAGAGTGCTGTGCTCGGCGGCCCCCGCCGTGGGCGACCAGCGCAGATCGGGGGGATCCAGCGGGGGCAACTGGACATTGGTCGTCTCGTCGGTACCCGAGGGCAGGTGGGCGCTGATGTTGTTGAAGACGCAGTCGCGGCTGAAGTCCATGCCCTGCTCGTCGTTGATCTGGACGGCATGGGTGACCAGGTCGGTCACGTCGAAGATGCTGCTGCGGTTGGCTCGCAGCATGGCCGCGCTGGTCCGCCGTACCAGGTCGTCGAAGGTCGGTCCGGCCACGTCGACCACCACGAGGCCGTCCTGGGCCAGTGTGCCGACGTAGTCGCGCAGCCGGGAGGTGAACCGGTTGCTCGACAGTGAGGCGAACACGCAGCGGGACTGGTCGACTCGTACCGACACCACGGCGGAGAACGCGGCCAGCACGGCGGCGGCCGGACTGGCCTGTGTCCGGGCGGCGATCCGGTCGAGGGCGGCGGTGGCGGATGAGGAGCGCAGGGCGGCGCTGGCCGGGCCGTCGCCGTCGCCGATCGGCGGCAACGCCATCAGGCACTGCGGTATCTGGCGCAGGTGTTGGGTCCAGTACCGGAGGGCCGCCGCGGTTCGCCGCCGCCCGCGGGGTGCGGCCTCCTCCGCCGCCTGGTCGAGCGGCTGGTGCCGAGCGGCCCCGACGGACCGGTTGCCGGCGGCGCCGATCAGCTCGGCGAACTCCCGACCAAGAATGGCCATACTTCCATAATCAACCGCCATGTGTGAATAGACGGTAACCGCTGCTAGTGCTTTATCCTCGGCCAGCGCGATCGCCAGGCGTACCGGTAATTCATTGACCAGGTCGAACGGTTTCTGGCGGAGTTGGTCGATCATCCGCTGGGATGTCAGTTCCGTGTCGGCGGATGCGTCCACCTGGTGAAGTTCGGCCGCGACGACCCCGCTACGCAGGACCCGTTGACGCATCTCTCCGTCACGCTCGTGAAAGGTGGTACGCAGCGACTCGTGCCGGGCGAGCAGGATGGCGAAGGCCTCCACCACGTCCGCGACGGGGGTGTCGGCCGGCAGTGGCAGCTTCCACTGCAGAGTGGCCATCGGATTGGACACGTCTGTTCGCATCCACTGCCAGGTGTTGGTCTGGCCGCAGGTGAGAGGTCCTTCGCCGGCCCGGAGACCCTCGAATGCGATCTTCATCCGGTCGGCCAGCGTGGGACTGGACATCGGGTCTCCCGTTCGTCGGCGATCGGCGTGACTTGTCGCCCACCCTCGCCCGCGCGGCTCTGCCGTAGGTAGTCGGGAAAACCCCATTGTTGGCCGGGCATGGGGCACGAAGGCGTCCGTACGTCCCGTTCGGTACGAATTGCCAGGGGTTTGGCGATGAACGGTCGGCAAAGCGACTGAATTGTCTGCTCTGGATTACAATCGGCAACGTCTCTTTTATCCGGTCTTCTCGGGGTCCTCGGGATACTGGGGATTCCCCCATTGCACGCCCTGTGGTCGGCTCCTAACGTAGTGGCGTCTGACGATCAATAAATGACCGGAGGATTGCCCCATGACCACGCTGGCACCGGCCCGGTCCGATGTGGTGCTGCGCCGGATGGAGGCGTACGCACCGGAGCGCTCGGTCACCGTGGAGGAGATCGCGGCAGGGCTGGGCCTGAACCGCTACCAGACCCGGCTGTTCCGCCGCATCCGCGGGCTGGACCGGATGCGCATCGACCCCGACCTCGGGCTCTTCGACCTGGTCTGCCCGCCGGCCCAGGCCCTGCTGTCCACCGTCGAGGAGCGCGACCGCATCCGTTACCTGATCTTCGCGCACACCGCGCAGGACCTCACCCCGACCACCCTGGTCGCGGCCGACACGCTGCGTGAACGCCTCGGCCTCACCGACGCCGAGGCGTTCGCGGTGACCCAACACGCCTGCGCCAGTGGCCTGCTCGCCGTCGAGATCGCCGGCGAGCTGTTGCGCGCCGACGGGGATCCCTCCGCCCTCGCGCTGGTGCTCACCGGCGAACAGCCGTTCACCAGGGCGATCCAGGTGCTCTGGAACACCTCGATCATCGGCGAGGCGTCCTCCGCGTGCCTGATCGGACTCGGCGGTGCGGGCACCCGGGTGCTGTCGTACGCCTCCCGCACGGTGGGCGAGTTCTTCGACGGGTACCAACTCGCCGGGGAGGCACTGCACCGCTTCGGCAGCACGTACCACACGCACCTGGCCGAGGTGATCCGGGAGGCGCTGGACGACGCCGCGCTGGACCTGGACGACATCACCATGGTCATCCCGCACAACGTCAACATCTCCTCCTGGATCACCATCTGCGCCACCCTGGGGCTGGACCGGGAGCGGGTCTTCCTGGACAACGTCGGCGAGTACTCGCACTGCTCCTGCGCGGACCCCTTCCTCAACCTCGCGACACTCGCCGGCCGTGGCGCGTTGGTCGCGGGAGGCCGTTACCTGGTCACCGCCGTCGGCCTGGGCGCCACCTATTCCGCCATGGTCGTCGAGTGCTGAGGGAGCCGAACATGTCCACCGGATACCTACGCAAGCTCAAGCGCGCCCTGACGGGCTCGGCCGATACGCCGCTGGTGCTGCTGTGCAACTTCGAGGCCGAAGCCCGATGGGCCCGCAACCACGTGGGACTGCCCGTACCGTCGGGTGCCACCAGCCCGGTGGTGGCCGCGATGGAGGAGCTGGGCGTGCTGCTCGCCGGCGCCGGCGACGCGATTCTGCTCAGCCGCCCACTCGACCCGGATTACCGGGACTACCTGGCGCGGCAGGGCCTGGCGTTGCCCACCATGCTGGTACCCGAGAACTGCCGGCCCGAGCGCTCCACCACCGCGAACGCGCTGGACTCGCCGGTCCTGCTCGATCGGCTGCGCCAGCTCGGCGCGGCCGGTGCCCACCTCCTGCCGATGGGTACCACCGCCGACGAGGAGGAGTTGGCCCGGCGCGGTGGCCTCACCCTGGCCACCCCGGCCGCCGCGGTGGTCGAGCGGGTCAACAGCAAGATCTACAGTCGGCGGCTGGCCGAGGCGGCCGGCCTGCGACCGGTACCCGGCGTCTGCTGCGAGACCCGGCAGGAACTGGCCGAGGTGCTGACCCACCACCGGCTCCGGCTGGAGTCGGGCGAACCACTCGTCGTCAAGGACGCCTACGGCGTCTCCGGCAAGGGACTGCTGGTGCTGGAGAACCCCGGGCGGGCGGCCCAGTTGCTGCGCATGGTGGACCGTCGGGCCGCGCGCACCGGCGACGACCGGATACACGTGGTGGTCGAGGAATGGCTGCCCAAGCGGTGCGACCTCAACTACCAGATCACCATCGCACGGGACGGGCGGGCCGAACTCGACTTCGTCAAGCAGGCGCTGACCGCGCAGGGTGTGCACCAGGGCCATCTCATGCCGGCGGAGCTGAGCGACGGGCAGTACCGGCAGATCGAGTACGCCGCCGGTGCGGTCGCGGACCGGCTGTACGCCGACGGCTACCACGGCGTGGTGGGTGTCGACGCCATCGTCGGCGCCGACGAGACGGTCTACCCGGTGCTGGAGATCAATGCCCGACTGAACATGTCGACGTACCAGGGCGGGGTCACCGAGCTGTGTCAGCCGCCCGGGACCGTCGCGCTGGCCCGGCACTACCCCCTGCGGCTCGCCGCGTCACTGGAGTTCGACGCCGTACGTCGGGCGCTGGCCACGGTGGCCACCGCACGGGACACACAGCGGGTGCTGGTCACCTGCTTCGCCACCGTCACCGCCAACGCGCTGCTGCCCGTCGGTGCCGGTGGCCCACCGGAGTCGTTCGACGGCCGGCTGTACGCCCTGCTGGTCGCCGCTGACCGGGACCAGCTCGATGACCTTGACCGCGCGGTCCAGGCCGCCGTCACCACCTTGTCCGTTGCGGAGGAGAGCCATGCCTGAAGCGGCCGTCGAAGGCCATACCGTCCAGGGCCTGCCCGTCGCCGAACTGGCCGAGCGGTACGGCACGCCGCTGTACCTCTACGACGGTGAGGTCATCCGCGAGACGTACCGACAGCTGCGGGATCTGCTCGACCCGTCGGTCGAGATCTACTACTCGCTGAAGGCCAACCCCAACATCAGCGTTTGTGCGTTGCTGCACTCCCTGGGCGCCGGTGCCGAGGTGTCGTCCCTGGCCGAACTGGTGACCGCCCGCCGGGCCGGGGTGCCGGCGCGGGACATCATCTTCCTCGGCCCCGGCAAGTCGGCGGCGGAGTTGGCCGCCTGTATCGAGCAGCGCGTCGGCGCGATCGTGTGCGAGTCGCTCGAGGAGGTCAGCACCGTCGACGCGATGGCGGCGGCGCTGCCCGACGCCCCCCGCGAGCCGGTGCGGGTCATGTTGCGGGTCAACCCGTCGTTCGCCACAAAGGGCTCCCGGCTGGCCATGGGAGGCAAGCCGCGGCAGTTCGGCATCGACCAGGAACGTGTCGCCGGGGCCGGCTCGATCCTGCGCGCGCTGCGCCATGTACGGGTGGCCGGTCTGCACGCCTACATGGGTACCCGCATCCTCGACGGCGCTGACATCGCGCACAACACCCGCAGCGTGCTCACTGCGGCGGCGGAGCTTGCCACCGCGCTGGACCTGCCGCTGGACGTCGTCGACGTCGGTGGCGGTTTCGGCGTCCCCTACTTCGACAACGAGTCCCCCCTCGACATCGAGGCGGTGGCCCAGGGTGTCAACCGCGCCGTGGCGCGATTCCGCGACGAACACCCCGACACCCGGGTCATCACCGAACTGGGCCGCTATCTGGTCGGCTGGGCGGGGACCTACGTGGTCCGGGCACGCTACGTCAAGGCGTCGCGCGGCGAGTGGTTCGTCGTCGCCGACGGCGGCACCAACCACCACATGGCGGCGGTCGGCATCGGCAGCTTCGTCAAGCGGAACTTCCCCATCCGGTCGCTGAGCCGCCCCGCCGACCCGCCGGCGCGCGACTACACCGTCACCGGTCCGCTCTGCACCCCCAACGACGTCATCGGCAAGAAGGTGCCGCTGCCCGAGGTCCGCCCGGGCGACCTGATCGGTGTCGAGCGCTCCGGCGCCTACGGGCCGAGCGCGTCTCCGGTGCTCTTTCTCAGCCACGGTCACCCGTCGGAGGTGCTCGTCCTCGACGGCGTGGCGCACCTGGTCCGCCGCGCGGACACCGTCGAGGACCTGCTCCGGCCGCAACACCTCGTCGTGCCGGCCGCGAGCGGGTCGCCGCCGGGCCCACCGTCAGCCGCTGCCCCATCGGAGCCGTCGTCCGCACCGGTGCCCGCCGGACGGGCAGCGACCTGAGCCCGTCCCACCGCCGTCGGGGTGACCGCCGCCGACCCCAGCAGTCCCGCGTCACCCGGTCCGCGGACCGGGTATCCCGAGAGGAAGAAACATGGAACGCCACGAGATCGTCGAGAACATCCGGGCCGCGCTGACCGACGTGCTGATGCGCGACTTCGGTCCGCTCGCCGAGGGAACCCGGCTCTTCGAGGACATGCACCTGGACTCCACCGCCATTCTCGAACTGCTCATGGCGCTGGAGGACAACATCGGCATCGAGGTGGATCCCGAGAACCTGGACATGGACGACTTCCGCACGGTGGGCACCCTGACGGACTTCCTGGAGCGGGCGCGGAAGGTGAGTTCCTGACCCCCGCGCCCACCGCCCCATCACCGAGGACGTGGCCATGTCCCTGACCCTGCGCGGCGCGGCGGCGCTGGTACGCCCCGACGGCCTCCCCTACGAACCCGACGAGGCTCTGCTGGCCTACCACCGGGATCTGCTCGCGCCGTACGGCATCGAGGTCGACGAGGACCTGATGAAGCAGTCCCGGAACATCGGGTTCCGCGAACTGGCCGAGGAACTGATGGACCGACGCCCGAGTCCGTTCGGGCCGCCGGACCTGTTGATCCTGGCCTACGGCCTGCCCGACCGATATCCCCTCAAGACCGTCACCACGCGGCTCAACGCCCTGTTCGGCGGGCGCAGCCACAGCTTCGCCGTCTCCGAGCAGGGCCTGCAGGCGCCGTTCACCGCGTTGCGCGTCGCCGAGGCGTACACCCGGTCCGGCAGGAAGGCCAGCCTGGCCCTGTTCGTCTGCGAACAGACCACGCTGCCGTACCGGGATCCGCTGGTGCACGACACTCCCCTGCTGGACAGCGGCGTCCTGCTCTACTTCGACACCGGCTCCCGATCCGGTTTCCGCTTCACCGCAAGCCGGGCGGCCGGCGTGGACGTACCGCTGGGTGACCTGCTGGCCGGCCACCGCACCGCGCTTGCGCCGGGGCCGACGCTGCTCGTCGCCGGCCCGTGGCCAGCGGACGATCAGCTCAGCGGCGTCGATCTGCCGGTACACCGCTGCCAGCCCGGCGGCTACTGCACCAGCGTCTGGCTGGACCTGGCCCGTCACCACGAGGAATGGGCCACCCGCTACGCCAACCTCGTCCTCTGTGACACCGATCCGCGGACCGGACGCAGCCAACTCGCCGTACTGTCCAACGCCGGCGCGCCCGAGCTCAGGGAGGCCCGACCATGAAACCCGCACCCCCCGCGTCGCCGCAGGCGGCGGGGACGCCCTACCCACTCGTCCTGGACGCGCTGCACGGTCGGGTGGCGCCCGGCCGGCTGGTCGCCTCTCCCACCGGCCATGTTCTCGCCTCCACGGTAGCGCTGCCCGACGCGCCGGCCGGGCCGCTGACCCGCTTCGGCCTCACCGTCACCGAGGCCACCCCCGAGTCCGCCTTCGGCGAAGGGCCGGCCGCCGACCGCTTCGCCGTGGCCCTGCTGGCGACGCACCGCGAGCTGCTCGACGCCACCCTCACCCACACGTTGCGTCACCTCGAAGGACGCACCTCAGGGAACACCACGCTGCTGGCCAAGCAACTCGTGGCCGGACAACTGGCCGACATCGCGCTGCGGCTGGCCGAGGACACGGCCGTTCCCGAGGCGCGCCGGCACGCCGACCGGGACGCCCGTTGGCGCTGTCACCTGCGGCTGGTCGACATCGGCCGGGACCTGCTGCGGTTGCTTGGCGCCAGCGGTTTCCTCGCCGACGGACCCGCCGGCGCCCTGCACCTCGCCGAGGTGGTCGGCAACGTCTACCTGCACGCCGACACGGAGAACGCCGATGAATGAGCTTCGCGAGGCCGCCGCGCCCGCCGGGACGGACCTGCTCGACGAACGCACCCGGGAACTGGCCGACTACTGCGCGGCGATGGGCGGCAGGTTACGCGCGATCGGGATGCGGCTGGACCAGGATCCGGACGTCATCTCCGAGTTCCTGCATGAGCCGGAGGTGCGCTTTCCCGTCCAGGGGATGCTGCCGCCGGAGTACCGGTCGGTGGGAGAGTTCCCGGCGCGGCTGGTGGAGGCGAGCAGCACCGTCCTCGGTCAGGTGGTCGCCACCGAGCAGGTGTCCTACGGCGATCCCAACGTGCTCCTGGCCAGCCCCGGGCCGTCGCTGTCCGGCGGGGCTGTCCAGGCGCTGGCCGACGAGCAGCAGCGGAAGCGGTACTTCGGTCGGCTGGCGTCCAGCCCCACCCACACGTTCTTCGCCCTGACCGAGCCGGGCAAGGGCTCGGCCGCGACGGAGCTGGAGACGACGCTGACCCCGGCGCCGGGCGGCGGGTGGCTGCTCAACGGGGTGAAGTGCTACATCGGCAACGGCGCACGCGCTCAACTCGGTGTGGTGTTCTGCCGGCGCGCACCCGGGCCGTGGGGCATCGAGGCAGTGCTGCTGGACACCAGCGCGCCGGGGTTCAGCGGCGAGCTGCTGCCCACCGTCGGCCTGCGCGGCGCGCGGATCAGCCGGCTGCGCTTCCAGGACGTCACGGTGGCCGACGAGGACGTGCTCGGGGCGCAACGGTCACCCAGCCGCCGAGGGCTCTACGGCGCCACCTACATCCTCTACCGGTTCCGCCCGGGGATCGCGGCGATGGCGATCGGTTGCGCGCAGGCCGCCTGCGACTACCTGGCTACGCACCGCCCGACGCTGCCCCGGCGCGACCGGCACCGACTCGACAGCATCCTGGACCGCATCGCCGCGGTCCGGCACCGGACGTACGCGGTGGCCAGCGACATCGACGCCGGTCTCATCGACGTGGCCGGCATCGGTGCGGTCAAGGCGCGAGCGGCGCGGGTCGCCGAGGACGCCACCCGGCTCGTGGCCGAGCTGCTGGGTCCGGCCTGCCTGATCGAGCATCCCTGGGTCGAGAAGACCTACCGCGACGTGCGGGCGTTCGAACTGATGGAGGGGACGTCGAACCTGCACGCCATGTCGGTCTTCCAACGACTGCTGCGGGACCGGGCCGCCCAGCGGCCGGCAACGGAGCGGGCGGTCGACGGTGCGGCTCGGGATTGATCTTGTCGCACTGGACGAACTGGACCGTCTCCTGCGCCGAGGCTGGTTCCTGCGGTACTTCTTCGCGGCCGAGGAACTGGCCCAGGCCGAGGCGCTGGGCGACAGTCGACGTCGGGAATACCTGGTGGGGCGGTTCGCCGCGAAGGAAGCCGTGCTCAAGGTTCTGGGCACGGGCCTGTTCGAGGGGGTCGCCCCCCGGGACATCGCGTTGCCGCGTCAGCCCGGCGGGTCGCCCACCGTCACGTTGCGGGGCAGTGCCGCTCAGGCGGCGCGGTCGGCCTCGATCACCCACGTGACCGTCTCCGTCACCCACAAGCGGGACCTGGTCGCCGTGGTCGCCGCCGGATGGTGACGCCTGTTCGGTGACCAGCACCGCAACCCCGCCGTACCCGTCCCTGAGGAGCACACATTGACCCGGTCCTCGATTCGTTCCGGCCATCGGCACCAGCGGAGGTCGGAGCTGTCCCGACCGGCAGGCTGGGCGTTGTCGTCCCTGCCGCCCGGCCCGCCGGCGGTGGCCGACGAGCACCGCCGGCCGTTGGTGGGCCGGGAACGGGAGAGCGCGGCGCTGGCCGCGGCCGTGGCCGCCCTACTCGACGGCACGGGACGAATCGTCGAGGTGACGGGGGAGCCGGGGATCGGTAAGAGCCGGCTGTTGGACCAGGTGGCCGCAGTGGCACGAGAACACCGAGTACAGGTGCTCGCCGGCCGGGCACCGGTACCCGGTTCGGACGTGCCGATGGCGGCGATCGTCGACGCGCTGGACCCGTACCTGCCCCAGGTCTCCCAGGCCCGGTTGGCCGAACTCCGCTCCGATCACGCGCAACTGCTCAACGACACCTTTCCGTCGCTGCGCCTGCCGGGCGCCCGCTCACTGGCGCCGGCCGGGGCGCCGGCGGGCGCCCGGCAGTTGCGCGCCGTACGGCTGTTGCTGGAGACGCTGGCCGCGGAACGGCCGCTGCTGATCACGATCGACGACCTGCACAACGGCGACCGGGCCACCATCGACCTGGTCTGCCACCTGCTCGACGCGCCCCTGCGTACGCCGTTGCTGCTGGTGATCGCGCATCGCCGCCGTCAGTCGCCGGCCAGGCTGCGGCTGGCGTTGGACACCGCCGGACAGGTAACCCGCATCGGGGTGACACCGCTGGAACGGGCGCACCTCGACGAGTTGACCGAGTTACCGCTGTCGGCTGGTCAGCGTGCCGTGCTGCACGAACTGTCGGAGGGCAACCCGCAGTACCTGTCGGCGTTGCTGGCCGGCGCGCTACCGCACGGCCCGGCGAGTGAACACGTGGAGCTGGGAGCGCTCCCAGCCGAGGTTGAGGCCGCGTTGGCCGCCGAACTCGAACTGCTGTCCCGCACGGCCCACCTGGTGGCCTCGGCCGCAGCGGTGCTCGGGCCCGAACCGGTCGACACCGGCCTGCTCGCCGAGGTAGCCGGGACTGCCGCCGAACAGGTGCCGGCCGCCATCGACGAACTCGTCGCCGCCGACCTGCTGCGCCCAGTGACCGGCAGTGGGTGCTTCGCCTTCCGACATCCCGTGGTCCAACACGCGGCGTACCTCACCACCGACGCCGGCTGGCGCCTGACCGCGCACGCCCGCGCGCTGGCGGAACTACGTCGCCGCCGGAGCAGCGCCGTCGCCCAGGCACCACACCTGCTGCGGTTGGCGGTGCCGGGCGACATGGTCGCCGTCGAGGTACTCAGCGAGGCGGCCACCGCCGTGCTCGACCGCGCCCCGCACACCGCCGTCCGGTGGCTGGGTGCCGCGATCCGGCTCTCGCCGAGCAGCACGAACCCCAGCGAGTCCCGCGTGATGCTCACGGTGCGACTCGGCCAGGCGCTGGCCGCAGCCGGCCACCCGAGAGCCGCCCGAGCGGTACTGCACGACGCCCTGCGGCTGCTCGACAAGCGCCCGTCCGCGTACCGCACCACGGCGAGCCTGCTCTGCGCCCAGGTCGAACGCCAACTCGGCCGGCACGGGGCAGCGGCGGCGTTGCTACGCAGCGGTCTGACGCGACCCCACGAGGCTCAACCGGCGGACTGGGCGGCGCTGGCACTCGCGCTCGGTGCGGTGGAACTGACCAGCGGCCGGGCCGGGCAGGCACGCCGGTGGGCGGCAGCCGCGTTGGGCGCCGCCCGCCGCGCCACGACCATCCCGGGGGCGGTACGGGCGCACGCGTTGGGTCTGCTCGCGGCGGCGAGCCACCTGCGGGGTAACCGCGCCGCCGGCGGCGAGACCAACCAGGCCGCGTTACAGCTCAACACCACGCTGGACGCCGAACTCGGTGACGAGCCGGAGAGCGCCCTCTGGGTCGGCTGGAGCGAGATCCTGCTGGACCGCTCCGACGCCGCGGTGCACCACCTCAGCCGGGCCATCGATGTCTCGCCCGGAGCCCGGAGCTACTTTTCCCTGCTGCACCTGTTGTGCACCCGGAGCCTGGCCCACCGGTGCGCCGGGCGGCTGGCGGAGGCATCCGCCGACTGCGCCGAGGTGCTACGACTGGCGTCCGGCACACAGTTCCGCGAACTGCACGTCGCGGCCGAGGCGATGGGTCGACTGCTGACCGTCTGGAGCGGAACCGAAGAGGTCGAACCAGCCGTGGTTCCGTACACTCTGGACCTGCCCGCCTCCGGCTGGCCGGGCAGGCTGGCGCTGAGCGCGAACGCCGAGACGCTGCTCGCGCTGGGGGATACCGCCGGGTGCCTGGCCGTGGCCGCGTCCGCCGGACTGCCCGAACTCGAACCCTGGGCGCAGGTCGGCTGGTACGAGCTGTTGACCCGGGCCACCCTGGCCGAGGGCGATCCGGACGCAGCGGCGGAGTGGGCGCAGCGCGCGTACCAGTTGGCCGAGCGACTCGGTCGGCCGGGCCGCAGTGCGCTGGCCGCGTCCGCGAGGGCCCGGGTGCTGGCGCTGCGGGACCCCGCCGCCGCCGCCGGGGCGGCGGCAGCCGCCGCAGAGACGCTCACGCGGGTCCGAATGCCGATGGACGCCGCGCAGGCCCACATCGTGGCCGCGAGAGCGCTGGTGGCCGACGGCGACCCGGATCGGGCCGTCGCGACGCTGCGGCTGGCCGAGGAGATCTTCGACCGCTGCGGCGCCGGTCTCTTCACCCGCCAGGTGAACACCGAGCGACGGCGGCTGCTGGCAGGCCGCTCGGGCGGCGCCCGGCGGCCCCGCCGCCAAGGCGGCTCGCCGACCCTGACCCGGCGGGAAACCCAGGTGGCGGCCCTGGTCAGCGAAGGGCTGACCAACCGGCAGGTGGCAGCCCGTCTGTTCGTCACCCAGAAGACCGTGGAGATGCACCTGTCCCACGTGTACGCCAAGATGGGCGTCACCAACCGGGCCGCCCTGGTACGCCGCCTCCACCTCGGCGGGCTCGCCTCGGCACAGTCGTCATGACGCGAGGTTCAAGCCCAGGTCGCCGCCGAACCGCCACGGATGACGCAGCGTGGTCACATCGCCGACCGACTCCAGGCGCGGTCACGTCGAGATGCGTGTACTCGGACGTGTTCGACTATGTTACGAAGTCGTCTGCGCGCGGGTCGGCATCCCACCCGAGCCGAGCCAGTTCCCGAAGGACTGAACGCGCACGAGGAGTCCAGAAAAGCAGAACGTGATCACGTTCTGCGGTCCCGAAGGACACCGCGAGCGCAAGGGCCCAGTGCCTGCCCACGATCGGCCCGTGTGGCAATGCGGTCACCTCAGTGTGTTGCAGCACGTCCGAGCCGGCCCGCGACGAAAAAGTCAATGTGCTGTCCTCGACCCAGAGGCGTACTGACGGCCAGCGCATCCGCTTGACCACGCGCGGTGAATCGCCGCGGGTGAAGTCACGACGATCGACATAGGTGAGTCCACCGCGTGCCAGCAGGGTCTTGGAAGCCATCACGGGATGGTATGCCGACAGCCCGACAGCCCGACAACCCGACAGCCCGACAGCCCGGCGCGCGCCGGCGAGCCTCAGTGGTTCCGCAGGAACCTTCATGGCCAGCGGTACGGATCAAGTAGTGGTCGAGCGGGGCGCTGGTTAGGCATTCTGCTCGTCGAACGGCTCGTCGCTCCACCGCCACCACGCCTCGTCGCCGTCGAGGTGGAGAAGAAACTCAGGAACCTCCTGGCCATCCGGGTACCGAAGCGTCACGGCGTTCCGGACGGCCTCGTACGCGCGCTCCCAGGACTCGACATCCTCATCGATGGCGTCGAGCAGCCGCAGTTCCTCGGCGAACAGCGGCCGAAACTGCGCCAGTCCTTCCCCCGGGTCGACACGAGCGTTCAACCACGGGAAGTCGCCACCGTTCACCACGAGCTCAGCAAGTACCCCGCCGCCGTCGCGTCGGTGCAGCGTCCAGGCGCCACCGTGACGATCAATCATGATCACGACACTAGCGACCGTAGAAGCGTCTCTGCTGACCTGCCCGGCTTCGACACGGTCACACCTCCGGCCAGCGAATGCACGCTGCTGCCGCCGACCGGGCGGTCCAGACGGTGACCGCTTTCCTCGGCGTCCAGCTCAACTCCCGGTCGCAGCCCCAGTAGATGAGTAGCCGGTGAGCGGACGGTCGGCTACCGGCTGTTCTCGGGCGCATCAGGGAGGCCTGCCTGGACTCGCCAAGGATGCGGTTGGAATGGGCCCGACGCGAGGACGTCCATCAACATCGCCGTGCCGGTGGCGAACGCCTCGACAAGTTCCTGGCTGTTTACCACGTGCCACTCCGCCTGACGCACTTGGTGCATGTTGTGGTCCTGCGGGCACCAGCACGCCACCTCCACCGCCGCGCCCACGGTGAGCTTCGGGGGCGTCAGCCAGGCGATGTCGAGCGTGAGTTCGAGCCAGTCGTCACGGGTGTTGTACAAAGTGATCGCCGTGTCCACGAGCAGCAGGTAAGAACCTCTGGTCGAGGTCTGCGGGGGCTCCGTCCGGTCCGGATACCAATGCCATACCGTGCGGTCGGCAGCCGCCGGGTGGCAGTCGAGTTCGTTCGCCAACCTTCGCAGCTCGCCTTCAGCGTTCAGGTAGTCACGCGGTAGTACCTCGCGCAGGGGGACGTGCGCCATCGACGGAGTCGGTCCGACCATGCTCCGATGATCCACCAGAACGCCCGCTCATGCCGCTGATGGCGCTCACCGCCCACTGAGGTCGTCACGCTCTGTGCGTCCACTTGGTCAGGGAGGACCCGCTCTTGCCAGTCCAGGTGCGCCGCTTCGCGGCTTATGATCGCCGCATGCAACCGGTCATTGACGTGACGCTGGGCGTCGCGGGTCCACCGCACGAGGTGGTACTCAAGCTTCAAGGCGGTGACGACTGGGAGCTGAACGTCTGGGCAGCCTTCGAGGATCTGGCCAAGCTGCGCGGCGTCCGGGCCGCCGCGTGGGACCAACGTAGGTCGATCGCGGCTGGAGTAAGCGCCGGCGGCAGGGTCTTTTGGTGTGCTCCCGGCGAGGAGGCAGATCCTGAGATCGCGACGGTGTTGATCGGACATGACGACGAGGCGTGGGACATCGCCTTTCTGATACCTGTGGCTCTCGTCGAGAAGATCGGCTCTCTGGCAAGCGCACGACAGCTGAACTAGCCGGCCGAGGGCACCAGATACTCATTGCCGCGAAGCGCTCGTTACTGAAGGTGACGTCAGCGCTGGCCGCTATTCGCGCGGCCGAGACGCGGATGCCCTTATCAACAAGCGTGGTTTTCGGCGTCGTGGCGGGCGCGGGCGTTACGGATGTCGTGTTCGTGGTCCTCCGCCCAGTGGCCGACCGCGATGATGAGGGGCAGGAATGAGCGGCCCAGGTCGCTGAGCGAGTAGTCGACGCGTGCGGCAGGGCCGGGGCGCGGTATCCGGTTTACCAGGCCATCGCGCACCAGCGCCCGCAAGGTGCGGGTGAGGATCCGCCGGCTCAACCCGTCCACGGCCCGGTCGAGTTCGTTGAAGCCGTATGGCCGTTCTGCGAGCACTGCCATCAGCAACACGCTCCACTTGTCTCCGATGCGCCGTAGTACGTCCGCTGCGGCGCACAAGGATCGGTCCTGCGCGGAGACCGGAACTGGGATGAGCGGAGACATCGATGTTCCCTCTTTCGCCGTGCGGGCCGTCCACCGACGATCGAGCGTACCCGGCAGATAGAAGGAGCATCTGGTGCGCACTTTGGTCATCACCGGCGGAACCCAGGGAATCGGTAAGGCGCTGGCTCAGCACTATCTGACCCGAGGCGACCGAGTCGTCGTCATCGGAACGAACCAGAACAAGGGTGAAGCGCTACTCGCCGAAGCGAATCGGCTCAGCGCCAGCGACCGGTGCTCATTTCTGCCCGCCGACCTCAGCTCGCCGACAGTGACCATCCGGCTCGCCGATCAGCTCCGCACGCGGTACCCGAGCATCGACGCCCTCGTACTCGGCGCCTTCCGCTACCAGATCAGGCGTCAGGAAACCGCCGAGGGAGTCGAGCGCACCTTCGCACTGTACGTGCTCAGCCGGTTCCTGCTCGCCAACGAGCTGCGCACCGCGCTGGAACGAGCACCACACCCAGTGATCGTGAACCTGTGCGGCACAGGCGGCAAGGGGGGCTGGCTGCACTGGGACGACCTTCAACTCCGCAGACAGTACCGGCCCCTTGCTGCCACCATGCAAGGCGCCCGCGCCAACGACCTACTCGGCGTCGCCTTCACCGACGAGCATTCCGATAGTCCCGTCCGGTACGTACTACACAACCCGTTGTTCGTGAAAACCGGACTCGCCGAACCATTCAGGCAACCAACCCGCACCGCGTTAAGCATCATCACAAAGGTGTTCGCCACGCCAGTCGACAAAGCGATCCAGCCGATCATCGAACGGATCGACACACCACCACGCCCCGCGCTGTCCGCCTTCCGGGTAGATCGCATGATCGACATCACCGGCCCGGCCTTCGACCGGAACGCCGCCCGCCAACTGGCCGACACGCTACGCAATTTGATCATTAACAGGACCGATGATTAGCCAAGGACCGAGCAGCAGTCGTTCAGTTGATTCCACGAAGCCCGCCGCCCACGCTGAAGCGCCTGCCTCGACGGACCGCTCCATCCACACATGCCGCTACGCGCGCGACCCTCGACGAACTAGAGATGGCGGCAGTACGGAGAGCACCAGCAGCCAATGGCGTGGCCCAGATCCCGCAGGAGAGTACCGAGCCACTCGGCCTCCCGTGTCCGGACCTGCCGCCGTCCGAGTGCGATGGCCTGGGGCGTTCGTCTCGATCAGCTCGCGTGGGCCGTCAGAATCGCCGACGTCTGTGGAGCCCGACGCGATGCGGACGCGGTAGCCCCAGCGCCGTAGAACCGGCACGAAATAGACCGATGTCTGAGCATCAAGCCTTATTGTTCAACCTCATCACGGCGGCCGGTTCCAGCCGGATGTCATACCAGCTCACCCAGCAGTCCGACTGCTCGGTCGCGATCTCACTCCCGCATCTGGGGCACACGAGATTAGGTCCGTCAAGGCCATCAAGCCGGCAACAGCCATTACGCCGGTGCCGATCGGGATGTAGCTCAAGACCACGGACGTCGCCTGGGTTGATCAGGATGGTGCCGCGCGACCCGTTGGACACCAACACGTTCGGATCGTTCGCCGTCGGTACGTGCGGGGGGCCAAACGGTTCTGGATCGACCGCGAACTGACCCGGCCGCAGCCGCGGAATCGCCTCACCGCCGTCGTTACTCGACCGCGCCGAAGACTCGTCAGGCAGCGTCGTCTCCACGAGATCGCCGGTCACCACCACGCCGCAGGTAAGACACGCGAACACTGTCACCGCCCCATGATCACATCCGCGGCCTCTGTCCAGCGGTGGCACACGGATCTGCCGCGAGGCGCGCGCTACGCAGCGTCCCGCTGAGCCGGCCCGGGTTCCGTCCGGACGTGCGGAGATGAGCGCTCATGCCGTTGCCTCGGCCCGCCCCGGGGACGAGGTGGTGGTCCACCCTCATTCCGGGACCGGGGGAGCAGACGATCAGTCGACCACGGAGCGGACGATCTCGGCGATGCGCCTCTCAGTGACGGCATCCACCGTTTCGAAGTACCACGCGGCCGGCATCAGTCCCCCGTCCGCGCCGCCTGCCGCGCGGAAGGCTGCCTTCTCGGTGATCGCGAGGTTCAATCGTTCGTCCATGCGCAGCGTGACGAGCGCGGGTGTGCTCGCCGACTTCGCGTAGGCGGGCATGCCGTACCAGATGCGCGGCTTCAGGGTTGGGGCCGCGGCCATGATGATGTCGTGCACCCGCTGCATCGTCGAACGGGTCGGCTCGTCCATGGTCGAGATCTTGTTGGCGACCTGCGTCAGGTTCTTCTCGTCCTTCGACGACATGTCATGTCCTTTCGTCTGCCGATGTCGGGCACCGGCGGTATGAAGTCGGCGCAACAGTGCGCCGCACCCCACCCGGACATGTCCTGAGCTGCTCAGGTCTCTCCGCGATGATTCACGTGGTCTGTCACGTGGAAGCGCAGTCGGTGGCGGACCACCGCAGTCAGGCTAACGGATCCGCCACGGCGTGGTCGTCCGGATCTGCCGCAGACCGTGCGGCGCTACTGCCTCTACGACTCGGCCGCTCATAACCACCGCACGTCGTCAGCCTTAAGAGTCAGCCTCTTCAGGCCGCGGCATGTCTCGCAGCAACCGAGGGGAGGCGACCGGATCTCTGCCAGGCGCGCGCCGAGCGTCTTACAAGCCGCGACGGCCGGGGCGAGCCGAGCAGATCCTCGCACTCCCGCCGCAGACGAAATCGCTGGCGTGCTGCGGTCCTGGTCGAGCACACTCGTGATCATGCTGGGTTCCTGGCGTAGCGTCCCTGATCTGCTCGCCGCGCGGGCGCGCGGAGAACGGATCAAGTTCCTGTACTTCTGGGGGCACCAGCCGGAGCGCGACGGCAGCGTCGGCGCTGGTTGCCTGAGCCAGTGGTGGCCGGCACCATTCACAGTAGATGGCCGTGTCTTCGCCACTGCGGAGCACTACATGATGTGGCGCAAGGCCACCCTGTTCGGCGACGACGCGATCGCCGAGCGGATCCTCACCGCCCCGCACCCGCACGCGGCCAAGGCGCTCGGCGGCCGGGTTGCCAACTTCGATCAACAAACGTGGGACGCGCACCGCTTCGACATCGTGGTGGTCGGCAACCTGGCCAAGTTCGGCCAGCACGCCGACCTGCGCGTGTTCCTGCGTGGCACCGGACAACGGGTCCTGGTCGAGGCGAGCCCGGTGGACCGGATCTGGGGCATCGGGCTGACTCGCGACGCCCCCGCTGCCGCCGATCCGAATCGGTGGCAGGGCCTCAACCTGCTCGGCTTCGCACTCATGCAAGTCCGTGAGGTCCTCTGGGCAGAGCGGTAGCCGCTGCCGGACGCCGGCTGCGCGGAGCTGCCGCAGTGCGTGCGCGTCGCCAGCCGGGAGCCATTCATGTCGCGTCGGCTGAGGTGCGGTCCGCTGGCGTCCGCAAGGTAGTTGAAGAAATATGACGCAAGGTGTCAGGTTTTGGGTGGAGCATGGGTTCATCGGTTGGTGCCGGTGACAGGCACGACCACGGCACAGTTGGATACGGAGAGACAAGGACCTCAATGCGCGAAACCCCAGAAGATCTCGAAAGGCTCCAAGCTCTCCTTGACGCCTCCCTCGCCGGCTCCACCTCCCACCTGCGCTCGATCATCACCACCGCGCGCACACTGAACGCGGAGCAGCTCACCCAGGTCCTCACCGGCATGTGCACCCTCGCTCTGTCCAGCGTGACGGCGAAGGGTGAGCCGCGGATCAGCGGTGTGGACGGGCACTTTCTGCGAGGCAAGTGGTACTTCGGCACGGCGCCCGACGCCGCCAAGGCGCGCCATCTCGCGGCGCGGCCCGCCGTCAGCGCCGCACATATGCGCGGTGAGGACCTCGGCGTCTTCACGCACGGCAAGGTGGAGATCCTCAACCCCCGCCACGGCGACCAGGCCACGGACTGGCCGGACGTGCTTGCGTACCTGAAGGACTTCTACGGCGAGGACCTCTTCGACTGGGACAACGACGTGGTCTACTACCGGCTGCATCCGCACTGGATGACCGTCTATGCCCCAGACATCGCAAAGCTCACCGTGGCCTCCCAGCCCTGATCCACAGCACGGGCCAACCGATGCGCGTCCAAGACCCGCTTCTCAGAGGTCTCGTTACTCTTCAGCCAAGGGCGATCCGTTCAAGCCGGGAGGCGGCCTGTTCGCTTCGGACAGGCCGATAGCATCCGCGACGTCCTGGACGAGCTTCAGCTCGTCGGGAACGTCCGCCGGTCTCGGCCGGGCGACCCGGCCAAGATCCCCGGCGGGACGAGTCGATCAAGGTGGTCGAGTAGCTCCACCTCGCTTCGAAACGACCGCTCACGATCGAATGCTGGCATCTCGGCGTGCAGGTCCGGGACCGCATGCGAGAACTGGACCCGAGCGGCGGCTCAGGTCGCATCATGCGGGAGGGCTTGGATTTCCGTTCGGTGTAGCCGGCCGGGTGGGCGGTGCCAGAGGCGGATCCCGGTGTGTGCCAGTAGTCCCGGCCGCCTGTTCGTGGGCTTGGCTCAGGATCGACTCGGCTTCCCGTCGGGCAGCGGTCACGATCGCCTCGCTCTCGCGCCGCGCCTGGGCACGGTGGTCGTCGGCCTGTTCCTCGCGAGTGTGAGCGGCTACCCGATCAGCCAACTGCCGGCCAGGCCGACGGCGGTCAGCAGGAATCCGGTGATCAAGGCGGGAGTGCGAACCGGGCGGCCAGCCAGGAGACCGGCAAGACCGGCGAGCAGGCCCAGGAACACGGCCGCCCCGGGCAGGGGCCGGGCCCAGTCCGGACCGCTCACCGGGCAGACCATCTGTCCGTTGTCGCCGATGCAGCTGTTCGACATCAGCTGGCTCGACTTGATGATCGCGTATCCGGCAAAGGCGAACAGCACGCCGAACGCGACGACGGATCCGACGACCCCGGCTGGACTACCGTACCGCTTGCTGGTGAACCATCCGGGCCGCATCGTTACGGTTCCTGCTCCTGTCTGCGTTATCACAGTCTGGATTCAACCACACCGATCCCAGCGGCCTCCGGCTTCCAGCTCCGGCATTTGATCAAAGCCGACAAGCGTCGGCAGGCTTTGGTGTGCCGTCCACGGCGGTCAGGATGATCGTGGGTCTGACATTACGGTGCTGATCGATGCATACGGATCTCAAATGTATCGACAAACGTCTGTCTGCTTTTCGACAGCGGCAGTCCAATGATGTCTCGCCTGGTCCAGTATGGCCACATGACCAGCCGTAGAGAATCGAGAATCGAAATCGACCGAGGTAATCCCCGGTATCTCACACGGCCCGAGAAGAGGGATGTTCGATGAGAGCAGGAACAATCGGTGGTCGGCGCCTAAGGTACCCCATTCTGGCCCTGGCCTTGGCCCTGCCGCTGCTGACCGTCGGCCAGCCGGCGCAGGCGGCTCCGCACGCCGACGGTGACAGCATTCGTCAGGTGGGCACGGCCGTCAGTGCCGAGGCGTGGGCGGCCGGCAGGCAGCGGCACGGCGCGCAGGTGACTGCCGACGCGGCGATCGAGGCGTACTGGACGCCCGAGCGGATGCGCAATGCCAGGCCCATCGAGGAGTCGCCCTCGTACAAGGCCGCGGCCCGGCGTTTCGCCCAGAGCGGGGGGACCTCGTCTGGTGCGCCGACCAACCGGTCCAAGCCGGTGGATGTGCCGCCGGTGGCGGGCCTGATGGGTATCCCGGGCATGTCCACGCAGGCCATCAACCCGAATCTCGGCTCCAACCACCCGACCGCCCGGTCCAACGGCAAGGTCTTCTTCAACATGGACGGCGGATCGTGGGTCTGCTCCGGCGCGGTCATCAACTCGGTAGGCTTCAACACGGTATGGACGGCTGGCCACTGCATCCACGGCGGCCCCGGCAGCAGTCTCGCCACCAACTGGTCGTTCGTCCCGGCGTACGACGATGACCTGGCCAACCCTCGGCCGCACGGCACCTGGACGGCCCGCGAGCTGTGGACCTGGAGCAGTTGGATCGACAGCTCCAACTGGGAGGCCGACATGGCCGTGGCCATCATGAACACCCGGAACGGCGTCCGCATCGTGAACCAGTTCGGGGGCCACGGCTTCCGTACGCACCAGGGCTTCACGGTCGGCATCAACAACTTCGGCTACCCGAGCGGCGCGCCGTTCGACGGCGGCAACCTTATGAGGTGCAGCGGCAACTCGACCCAGTCCGGGGCGCGGATCCGCATCAACTGCGACCTGACCGCAGGCGCCAGCGGCGGCCCGTGGTTGATCAACTGGGACGGGAACTGGGGCTACCTCAACGGGGTCAACAGCACGCTCAACTCGTACGCGGCACCGACCTTGTGGTGGTCACCCTATTTCGACGACACCGCGTCGGAGTTGTACAACTTCACCGCCCCTCGCTGACCGTTTTCCGGTGACAGATATCTCCTCCCGGTAGTGCGCCCTTGACCTGAGCGGGCCTTCTCCAATGGCAAATGATCGAACGACTGGTCGCCATTGGAGGGGGCCCGCGGCGTGTCGGACGAGCTACTCGCAAAGCGAGGTGGGGTCACTTTCTATGGCGGGGCATCGGTGTGATGCAGGGTGATCGCGTAGTCGGTTGACGGCTGCGCTGAGCCGGGCGATCCTCGCGGTGAGTGGCCTTTGTGGAGGCGGGTAGAGCGGGGGAGACCGCACCGGTGATCAGAGAGTTCTCTACGCCTCCGCAATGTTCGACACCCTGGACGCCGGGCTTGCCTGGACGGCCGAGCACCAAGTGACCGGGATCCGGACCGAGTACCCCGGCGGGGGCGCCTACGACGGCGCAGTCAGTGAAGGCCGCTTCACGCCATCGAAAGCGCACCACGGCATCCCGGACCACGTCGCCGCCTTCGGCCCCGGGTCACATCACATCCACCTGACCGACGGCGGTCGCGATCAACAGACAGACGCTCACGGCCGCTGACATCGTGCTTGGACACCGCCTGTGTCTGGGGGCAGCCCACATCGCTAATCGTCAACAAAGTGGTTGACCCAGGCGGGGAGTTGTGCAGGCGGGAGGAACGCCTGGAGGTCCTCGACGGTTTGAGCTGCCGTGCCTCTCACCTCGTAGGTGCTGCCGACGCTGATCGGTGTGTGGTCGCCGAGCAGGCCGCGCAGCAGTTCCAGGGTGGTGGCGTCGACCCGGCCGGCGTCACGGATTGAGGTTGGCCCACTGGGCCTGCGTGAGCAGGCCTCCATGTTCCATCCGGTGTGCGGCCTCGGTCTTCGTGGCGGCGTCCAGTGTCTCGGGCAGCTGCTTGAACGAGGTCGGCAGAACATCAAGTAGCGACACGACCTGCTGACCGTCGCGCACGGTCAACAACAGCAGGCACCGCCAGTGCGGCGAGAACTCAGGCCGGTGCGCGGCCCGATGCACCAGCACTGGCCGCAGATAGTGCACCGCCGCGAGGTCAGCGAACTCGACCAACCATCCGGCACCGTGGTTGCGGTTCAGCCCGCACGTGATCGCCTCCGCATCGAGTCGGATCAACTCCGGGGTGTCGACCGCCTTGACCGTACGCGGAACACCGGTGCTCACCGCATGAGTCTCCCACCGGAGACGACCCAACCACGCAGCGGGCCGGCCGCTCCTGCCGACCTCCGCCGCTCTGTCCCCAGGAAGGGTCCGCCACCGCGGGCCCTCTTGCCGGTCTGGACGATCGAGCGCATCCGTGCGCTCGGGGCGGTCACCGATGTCGCCACCACCGGCGGGATCTTCGGCATGTCCCGTAGCAGCGCCTACGAGTTGAGGGGCGGCTGCCGGTGCCGGTGTTGCGGGTCGGCCGTGTCAGGGTCCCATGGGGCTGGCATGAGGTGCCGGAGGTCGGTCCATCGGCCGGAGCGTCGGAGGCTGCCGACCAGTTCGACGGCGTCGATCGCGGTCTGGCTGGCCTCCCGCCCGGTGTAGAAGTCGGCGGGGATGGGGGTGTTGCGGTATCTCCGGTCGGCTCTGATCCGGAGTAGCTCGCGTGCTTTGCGAGGGAGGTCTCGTAGCGGGCCGCGTAGCTCCTTGGCGGAGACGTGTGCGGTGCCGTTCGCGTCGATGTCGACGATCACCTCGACGAGCGGGGTGCCGGCAGGCGTGGCGGTGAGGCCGGACAGTTCGAGAAGGGCGATACTCGCGTTCTGCTCCGCGTCGGCATGGTCGCCTTCGACGATGTGGAAGACCATGTCGGTCTGGCCGGTCCGGGTGGTCGCGACGACGGTCGAGGTGAGCGTGGGAATGGTGCGGTTGCGCTTCACGACCGTCGTGGTCCTGTCGGGCTGGGTCTGCACGCCGATTGTCATCGGGGTGACATCGAGGAGCAGGACGTCCTTGAGATGCCCGGTCAGGACGCCCGCCTCCAGGGCGGCGCCGGTGACGATGCCCTCGGGGATGAGGCCACGGTAGGCCTGCTTGCCGCGGGTGAGCCGGCGGAACATTCCCGCGATCGCGGGCATCCTGGTGGCGCCGCCGACCAGCACGATGTGGTCGAGGTCCGGCAGGGCCATCCCGGCGTCCGCGATGACCTGCTCGACCGGGCGGGCACAGCGTTCGAGGACATCCCGGGTGACAGCCTCGAACTCGTCCCTGCTGACCGTCTCGTCCACATGCAGTGGGCCGTCCGCGCCGGTGGTGAGGTACGGGAGCCGGACGTCGGCCACGACGGCGGACGACAGCTCGATCTTTGCGGCCTCGGCTGCTTCGAGCAGCCGGTGCTGCGCGGTGGGGGCGCCGGAGACGTCGACGCCGGATCGTTCGTGGATGCGGTGCGCCAGATGTTCGGCGAGGCGCCGGTCCCAGTCGTCGCCGCCGAGGTGGTTGTCACCCGATGTGGCCTTGACGTCGCAGATGCCTTCGGTGATCTCGACGAGCGACACGTCGAGGGTGCCGCCGCCGAGGTCGAAGATGAGCGCGGTGGCGTCGGCGGCGCGGTTGAGCCCGAAGGTCATCGCGGCGGCGGTCGGCTCAGTGATCATGCGGAGCACCCTGATCCCGGCGGCTTCGGCGGCCCTGACCAGTGCGGCCCGCTGAGGTCGCCGGAAGTACGCCGGAACTGTGAGGATCGCGCCGTGAAAGGGCCCGCCGAGGTACGCCTCGGCGTCCTCGCGAAGTTGGGCGAGGATGTGTTGCGCTACCTGTTCGGCGGTGAGCCGGAGGTCGCCGCGGGTGATGCTCCAGTCGGTGCCGAGCTTGACCTTGACCGAACGCACCGTGTGGTCCGGGTTGGCCAGTGCCTGTCGCTTGGCGGCCGCGCCGACCAGGATCCGGCTGTCCGCGCCGATGGCGACCAGGCTCGGCGTGGTCAGCGCCCCTTCCGGGTTCGGGATCAGGCGTACGTCGTCGCCCTCGAGAACGGCGATAGACGAGTTGGTGGTGCCGAAGTCGATCCCGACGGGCATGTCACCGGCCGCCCGGCGCGGAGGCGTCGGCCGGGCGGTCGGCCGGGCCGTGGGCAGGTCACCGAGGCCTCGCGCGTGCCACAGTTCGCGGGCCCGGCGGGCCACCTCGCGGTCCACGTCGACGACGAGGCCAAGCAACGCGGTGCGCGCGGCCTCACGGCTCTGCTCGCGGACACTGCCGAGGAGCCGCTCGACCAGATGCAGGCTGCCGATCCGTTTCCACGACTGGGGATCGGTCACGGCGCCGCGCATCTCCGCTAGCAGGTCGGTGTCGGCGTGGCGGGCACTGCGGGCCAGATAGATGGCGCCTTGGGCGCTGTCCACGCTCAGCGTCGGAGTTTGCCCAGGCACGCGCTGGCGGACCTGCTCGTGGACATATTCGTACAGCTCGTCGACGGAGATCAACCCGTCGCCGTCGAGGTCGGCCGACCCGTCTCGCAGGCCACGCACTACAGCGGAGGTGAAGACCGACGGCTGCGACCGGGCCCGGCTCGACCGGATGTTCTGCTCGCCCTCGTGCGCGTACTGCAGGGAGGTCGACGCCGTGAGCACCATCCGCCCGTTGCCCGCGAACGGTTCGGCGACGTCCACTGCGGGCGTCGACCCGGAGCGGCGCAGGGTGTTGATGGTGAACGCACCGCTGTAGCAGCAGTCCAGCATGAGCACGATACGGCGGCTGCGGCTCTGCGCCATCCGGTCGGCCACGAATTCGGCCGAGACAGCCGTGGAACCCGGGAAATCCCGCTCGGTGTCGCGCACCACGAAGTAGAGCCGGTTTCGCAAGTCCTTCCAGCCGTGCAGCGACAGATGCAGTAAGAGCAGGTCGTCGGACCGGGCGGTATCGAAGAACCCCTCCAGAGCGCGCATCACCGCGCGCTGCTCAGCGTCCACCAGCTGATCGACAGCGAAGTCGCCGATCGAAGGATCGGCCAACACCTCGGCCAGCGCCGCCGCGTCGGCCGTCGCCGCAGGGAGATCCTCGAAATGCTCATCCTCGTATCGGCTGTTGGCGATGACGAGCGCCCGATTGGTCATCTAACCGTCCGTGTGCCGGCGCAGGAAATCCTCGAGCGCCCGCTGCCGCATCGCATCCGACGCGCCGGTCAGCTCCAGCTCATCCGAGCCGATCTTCAGCCGGATCGTGCCCGAACGCCGGCGCGCCAGCCAGTCCTGCACCAGGCCGATCAACATGGGCAACGTCGCGCCGCTGCCACCCACCGCCACCAGCAGGGCACCCAGTTCCACACCACCGGTCGCCCGGGTGCCAGGCGGCGGCGGCCCCTCCGACACTCGCTCGATCTGGTCGAGATGGAGATTGCGCAGCTCGGCGATCAGGTACTGGAGGTCTTCCTCGACGTACTCCCGATCGTCATCGTCGCCCTCAAGCACCAGCAGGATCGATGCGCCATCCACGGACACCACAGCCTCCCACGTACGACACGTCGATCACACCAGACGGCAGTTCTCCGGAGCCGCCAGATTACCGACACACCCAGACAACGGGATCTTGCGTTGCCGCACCGGCAGCGGTCGGAACGTGCCCGCTTTCAGTTGGGCGCGCAGGTCGTTGCAGGAACCCCGGGACACCACATATTCCTCGACGTGGTCGACGGTCAGCCCGTCCACTCCGGAGGTGTGGGCGCCCGTACGGAGACCACCGACGGTGGCCCGACCACCCAATCCGACTGCGCCGTTGCCCTGGCCCTACCCCGTGTCGTAATCAGACGGGTTGTATGGCCGGTCGTAGAGATCCGGAAACGGATCGTGGTCGACCGACAGCGGCATCGGTGCCGCCCGCCGCAGTTGCATGACGGCATCGTCCGACACGCCGTGCACGCCGCCGGTCATGCTGACGTGCTCGAGCTTCGGCAGGCCGTAGAGCCCCGAGATGTCGGTGAGCGACGTGCACCGGTTGAGCGTGATCCGGCGGAGCTCTCGCATTCCCTCGAGGAAGTCGAGGTTCCAGATTCCCGCACCGCTGAGATCCAGCTCCTCGATCGACCGGCACTCCCGCAGGCCGGCTGCCGTCCTCAGGTTGGTGGCACCGGCGACACGCAGGTAGGCGAGGCTGGAGAGCGCGCCGAGCGGCGCTATCGAGTCCAGCTCCGCCGCGCCGTCGATGGCGAGGTGCCGCAGGTCGCGGAGCGAGGCCAGGCGGGAGAGGGCCGCTGTGGTCGTCTGGCCCGACAAGCGCACCAACGTCAGGCGCGGCGGCAGGTCCGGCAGCGTCGCGCCATCGGCCAGACGCAGCTCGATGCGGCGCAGCCCGATGCATGCGGCGATCGCCGCCGCGTCAGTGACGCCCTTGGCGGTGCGTGCCCGCAGGGTGCGCAGCTGCGGCAGGCCGGCGCAGATGTCGAGTGACCCGAGGTCGCAGTCCGTGACCGACAGCGTGGTGAGTGCCGGCAACCCGGCGATCATGGAGAAGTCGGTCACCTCGCCAGCACCGTCGACGCAGAGGACCCGCAGCCCGCGCGGCCCACCCACGGGCGAGAGGTCGACGATTTCTGGGCAGTCGATGAGGTACAGCTCGCGCAGCGCCGGCAGCTCGGCGATTGCGGAAACATCGGCGAGGTGCGGGTTGTGGCTGAGGTTCAGCCGCCGCAGCCGGCTCAGCGGTTCGATGCCGGTCGCGGACCGCAGGCTCGGCAGTCGCTGGGCGTCGAGATCGCGCAAGCCACGCAGCGGCGAGACCAACGACAGGTCGGGGCGGCCGAGGTCGGTCTCCAGCCGGGTCGACACCAGCGTGGGGACGGATGCGGCTGCGGTCACCTGGTCCTCCGTGCGTAGCGGCACCAGGAGTTGGGTGAGGTCGACGTTGCGCAGAACCTTGGCGGCGTAGGGGGAGGGTTCGAAGTAGCCCCAACTGTCCACGAACACCTGGGCGACCTCGTGCCCCCGCGGCGACTGGCTGTGTCGCGCGATCGTGATCAGCGACTCCGGTCCGCCGATGCGGGCTGCCGCGGAGACGCAGGCCTCGACTACCGCTGCCGACATGTCGTCGCGGACGTCGAGCCACGGGAGTAACGCTTCGCCGAGGCCGGGCAGCAGATCGGCTTCCGCCACCGAACGCGGCGGAAGCACCACCGACACCGCCGACCGTGCCGAGAGCGCCACCTCGGGGTCGACCTGCCCGGCGGCGGTGACGCACTCCGCTACCAGGAGCAGGATCTCACGGTATGAGGCGAGGTCAGGCTTGGCCGTCGCCAGCAGCCGCCGGACGAGCCGGGTCGCGAAGTCCCGCTGCCCGGCGGTGCCCGCGGCGAAGGCAACCACTCGGCGCCAGTCCGGGGACTCCACGTTGCGCAGGAGGCCGTCGACGTCGCCGCGGTAGCCGAACGCTCGGCCGGTCAGGAACTCCTGGATCGAACGATGTACAAAGTGGCCCTCGTTGCTGCCGACGCGCTGGAACACCACGCTCCGGTCGAGGAAGTGGTCGAGCACCTCACCGCCGGACATGCGGACGGCGACCATGCCCTTCAGTTCGTCGTCGAGCACCTCCAGTGCGGTTGGCTCGGTGATGTTGTCGATGATCCGCGCGTCGAACTCGCCGACGCCAAGCTCGATGAGCCGCGACAGCGGCCGCAGGCGGATCGTCGCCTTCGACCGGACGGTCATGAAGGCGGCGAGTGACTGCAGCAGCAGTAGCTTTTCCCGGGGTGCCAGCTGGAAGTCGCCCTGAGGCACCTTCTTGCCCCGCTCCCGCAGGTCGACGAGGGTCGTGACCACCTGGTCGTACAGGTCGACGCGGCTGTCGGGTGCCGCGCCGGAGAGCCGGTTGGCGTACAGGGCGCTCAGCATCGCGCTCAGCAGCGGGGTCTTGCTGAGGTCGATGACGTTGCGGTTGGTGCGCAGGTCGGCCAGTAGTTGGTCGCGACGGGCGACATACTTGGTCCGGTCCTCGGGCGAGCTCGCGCTGATCAGCGCCTTGAACCACCGGCGTACGCACTCCTGGGCCTCGTCCGGAGTCGTCTCAAGCAGGCTCAGCTGCTGGAACCCGCGTGCCGCGAAGCTCGCGTAGTCGATGTTGTCGGGCCGTGACGTGACGATGTAATGGGCGGCGGGATGGGTCGCGATGACCTTCTCCATCCACGCCATGGTCTCGGTGACGTCGTGCGGCGCCAGTTCATCGAGCCCGTCGAAGATGACGACCGCGCGGCCGGCGTCGAGCTTCTTCCGGATCCAGCTGACGAACTCCGCCTCGCCGCGGTGCGCCGAGGCCCGGACCATACTCGCGTACGACGGCAGGGCGCCGCGGCTATGGACGTGGCGCAGTTGGACGACGACCGGCACGCAGTCCTGCAGGTGCGACAGTGTCGCGGGGAGCCGCTGCTCGGCCAGGGTGATCGCGAGCCACTGGGTGATCGTCGTCTTGCCCGAGCCCGCGATGCCGGTGAGCAGGATGCGGACGCCATCGGGGCCGCTTGCCGCGGCCGCCTTGACCGCGCGGCCCAGCGTCGCGTCGACCTTCAAAGGGTCCCGATCGGCGCCCTTGGCGATTCCTTGGTGCTGGGACGACGGCGCGCGCGGCGGCGTCGAACGCAGCCGCATGTACGCGACGCGTACCGGCTGCCGGCGAAGCTCCGCCGGAAGATTGAGGCCGATCAACTCGGCGTACTTGTACTCCGTGATGATGTCCGTGCGGTATGCGGCCTCCAGCCGGCTCTCCTCCGGCAGCGTGTCGACGCGGTACTGGGGCAGGACGACGTTGCCGATCGCCGCCTCGAGCATGAAGTCGAGCTTGCGGGTGGTGATGTAGGTCTCCCAGGCCACCTCACTGTCGAATCCGGGCAGGTCGCGGACCATGCCGACGACATACGCGCACGCTTCGCGGAGAAAGATCTCGCCATACCGGACGGCGACGTCACCGAGCTGCGCCCGCCGCCACGCCTCCTGGGAGGTCGGGCGCAGCAGGCCGTAGAGGATCTCCTCGGTGACCGCATCCCGGACGAAGCCCTCCATCGTAGGATTCAGCGCCCTCAGCGCCGCGACGACGCCCTCGACCGCGAGGTCACGCTCGGCTTCGTCGAGCGACGGAAACTCGACCGCCTCGATCCGTTCGAGGCGCAGGGCGATGTGGTCTGCCGCCTCCTCAAGACGCCGGGGCAGGGCCCGGGCCGCCCGGCTGTTCTCGTCCAGGCCGGTGATGGCGGAGCTGATGTCGCGAATCGCGTCGATCCGATCGGCGGAACTCGGAAACAGCAGCTTGAACGCCGAAAAAACGATCGAGGTCGCGAGACCGTCCTGGCGCGGCTTGGTCACCGGCTCCCCCTCGCCGATCAAAGGACACTCTTCGTTGTATCAACCGGTCACCGAGCGGACAATCGGGCGATCGGGCCGTGGCCATGAACGGCAAGCCACCTGTTCGATACTCCTGCCGGCCTGCCCGCGAACCCGCTCGAAGGCTGGTGCGAGCGTGCTGTGGCGAAGGACGCACGTGGGGGCGTACGGGGGCGTACCGGGCACGCCGAATGTGGATATGGACCAAGATGTGGCAAGGGATGTCGAGAACGGCCTGGCGGCTTCGTCTCGGAAGCGAGCGCGGCCACTGTCGCGATACGACACCCGGGAGGTCCGGCATGATCCAGCGGATGGACAACGTCCTCATCGTTGTCGACGATCTTGATGCTGTCATTTCGTTCTTCGTCGAGCTTGGCATGGAGCTGGAGGGCAAGGGGCCGATCGAGGGTCGTTGGGTGGAGCGTGTGATCGGAGTCGATGACGTCCGGCAGGACGTCGCGATGCTGCGTACCCCGGACGGCCACGGTCGAGTCGAGCTGGCGAGATTCCACACGCCGCAGCCGATCAGCCCCGAGCCGAAGGATGCGCCGGCGAACACGCTGGGCATTCGTCGCATCATGTTCGCCGTCGACGACATCGAGAACGTCGTTACCCGCCTGCGCGCCCACGGCGCCGAACTCGTCGGCGAGCTGGCGCAGTACGAGGACAGGTATCGGCTCTGCTACGTCCGAGGGCCCGAGGGCATCCTCGTCGGACTGGCCGAACAGCTCCGCTGAAACGACCGCGGTCCTCAATCTTCAGGTTGGAAGATCACATCCACGCTCATGCGGCGATCGGCGGGTCGCCCTTGCTGGTCCTTCGCGCCGTGGTCCGAGCTGAACCTCCGCAACGACTGGTGAAGATCAGCATAGGATCTCTGCGTGCTGGGAGTGCACTTCGCGATCACGCCGGAGCAGGAGCGGTCGCTGCTCGCGGCCGCCGATGACGGCGACGGCGACGCGGTGGACGAACTCATCGAGGAGATCGAGGAGTCGTGGGCCGAGGACGGCCTGAAGGTCGACACCGACAAGGCATGGGACGCCATCCACCGGTGCCTGACCGACGGCACCCTCGAACCCGACGGTGGTGAGTATCCGTTCGGCCATGCGGTGCTCGGCGGGCGCCGGCTGCACGACGAGTACGTCGTGGTCTACCTCACCGTGGACGAGGCCCGGGACGTGGCCGCCGCTCTGCGGTACGTCGACCGAGGCCAGCTGCGCCGGCGGTTCGACGCCATCGACGACCCCGACTATCGCGGTGCCCTCGACGACGCCGACTTCGACTACACCTGGGACAACCTGGTCGAGGTTCGGGCGTTCTACCAGCGGGCTGCGGCCGCGGGGCGTGCCGTGGTCTTCACCGCCACCTGAACTGGGTACTGAGCTGCCGCCAAAGCGGATGCTGAGGAGCCCGATCCCATGGAGACTTCCGTAGCTGGTCGGGGAAGAGCCGTCATGCCGCCCACCCTGCCCGATCCGCCGCTCGGTCCGTTACTGATCGGTCGCTATCGGTACGCCGCCGAGTTCGGCGAGCACACGCTGCCTCAAGATCTCGTACTGCTCACGGCATCGTCGAGGGGCGCCCGGTGGCCGTTGCTGCACCTGACCGCCGACGATGACCTCTTCCTGCCGGAACTGGTCCGCCGTCAGATCCACGTCCTGACCGTCGGGTAGCCGATTCCAGTAGTGGTGACCAATCTTGGCGTCCCGCACGAAGACTTCGCCGAGGATCAGCTCTCCACCGAGCAGTTCCTGGACGATCAGCGCAGTCACTCCGCACTGACCCCGAGCGGGGTTGTCTGGCCGCCAATCCTGCAGGTCGTGCGGGTCGCAGGTGTCCGCTCCCCAGCTCGCCCGAAGTATGGGGCGTAGTACCTCCAGGTCGAGCATCCGAGGACCTCCAAGCTCGTCAAACATACGTAGGACGTTTCCGTGAAGGGTGGGCCCTCGACCGGATCGAGAGTCAAGGGAAGATCTCGGCCGGATCGTTCGACAGCATGGAAGAGCACCCCAGCGGGATCCCGCTGGCTGCAGCGGATGGATCCTTAGCAGAGCGGAGCGCTGATGATCACGGGATACGACACGGTCCTCATCACGGCCGCGCCGGTCGACGCTGGCATTCGAGTGATGCTGGACGATCTGCACGGCAGATGGCCGAACATGTTGGTCGCTTTGGGCGGGGACCACGTCGGGCCCTTTCTGCCGTGGGAGACGACGCGGGCGCAGGTACCGGCTGGCGCAGGTGAGGTGTACGTCGCGCGGGATGCGGAGATGGAGCGGCGCTGGGACGATCTCGGGTACTCCCTCATGGAGCAAGCCGAGGGACCGTTCGCAGTGCTCTACCAGTCCGCCAGCCAGCCGGCGGTCGAGATTCAGCTGAATGAAGATCCCTACGAACGAAGAGGACTCGGCTTCGAGCCCTACCCGGCGACGTTGGTCACCGCTGGGTTGTCGCTGGTCACTCTCGTTACGCCGGACGCGGACGGCACCTTCAGCCAAGGTCTGCTCAACGCGCTCAGACAGGCGCTGGTCAGTCAGGCACGCGGCTGATCCTTCCGCTGCTACCTTTCGCTGAGCATCCTCATCAACCGCGATCAGGTGCGGCGCGGTCGCCAGGACCGCTTGATCAGGTGGCGCTCGTGCCGCGAGTCTGCGCGCTGGCCTGCCGAGCGGCCGTCACGGTCTTGCCGCTGCTCGGGCACTTCGTCGGCGGTGAAGTCCGTTCTGGTGTCGATGGGGCCGACGTGGCGGTACGACTTCTCCCAGTGGGGCGCACCGCCGCGAGAACTGCTCGCGGACGCGGGTCTCTTGGCAAAATGACCCGCATGACGTCAGGTCTCGCCTACCGTCGCGCGCCTGCCGCTGACGTCGGGAGCGCGCGGCTGGGCACCGGGTCGGCCATCGTCGTCTCCGCACGCCCGGGCCCGGCGAGGGCGCGGTGACCGGTCAGCGGCGTCGTTATCGTCACGTGGCCCGCCTGTACGACCTGATCTCGCTGGAGTGGCCTGTCTATCGAGCGGGTCGGGCGGCGGGCGTCGCGACGGCTGATCTGCGGCCTGGGGGACGGGTGCTGGACGTCGGCTGCGGGACGGGACTGACCATCCCCCTCGCCCGGGCCGCGGTGGGATCCGGCGGCACGGTGGTCGGCGTCGACGCCAGCGCGCAGATGCTGGGGCAGGCGCGCTCGCGGGTCGAGCGTGGTGGTTGGCGAAACGTCGACCTTGTTCTCGCGGACGCGGCGCGCCTGCCAGCGGCGCTGCGGTCCGGTGCGGCGTTCGACGCGGTGTTGTTCATGTACGCGCTCAGCGTCATCGGCGACTGGCGACCGGCGTGGCAGCAGGCGGTCGGCCTGCTGCGGCCCGGCGGACGGATGACGGTGGTCGACCTGGCCCTGCCGGCGGGTCGCTGGCGGATCCTGTCGCCGGCCGCGTGGCTGGCCTGCCGGGTTGGCGGGTCAGACCCTCACCGGCACCCGTGGACGCTGCTGGACAGCGGCTTCACCGACGTCACGCACGAGGTGATGCGCGGTGGGCACGTGCACGTGGTCTCCGGCACGCGAGCCGCCGGGCTTACCGGTCGGTGACGAGTTGCCGTACGGGGGTGCTGGCCGGTGCGCCGCCGGGTAGCGTCGCGGCGTGATCGACAATTGGCCGCGACCCACCCGGCCGGCGGTGAGGTGCTCATGACCGACCTGGATCTGTTGGTGCTCGGCGGCGGTACCGCCGGCCTGGTCTCCGCCGTGATCGCCGGCGGGCTCGGGGCGCGGGTCGCGCTGATCGAACGGGACCGCACCGGCGGTGAGTGCCTGTGGACCGGGTGTGTGCCGAGCAAGACGTTGATCGAGGCGGCCGACCTGGCGCACCGGATGCGCCGCGCCGACCGGGTCGGCCTGACCCCGGTGGAGCCGGACATCAACCTGACGGGCGTGATGGCGCACGTGCGAGCGGCCCAGGAGGCGATCGCACCGCATGACGCACCGGAACGGGTCCGCGCGGCCGGAGCCGAGGTCATCACGGACGAGGCCGTCTTCGTCGGTCCTCGGCGGGTGCGGCTGGCCTCCGACGGCCGGGAGGTGACGGCGCGGTGTGTGCTGGTGGCGACCGGATCGCAGCCGCAGCTGCCGCCGGTGCCGGGGCTGGCGGCGGCCGGCCCGCTGACCAGTGACACCGTCTGGGACCTGCAGGCTCTGCCGCCGCGGCTGCTGGTGCTCGGCGGCGGGCCGGTCGGCTGCGAACTCGGTCAGGCGTTCGCCCGTCTCGGCAGCGCGGTGACGCTGGTGGAGCGGGCGTCGCGGCTACTGCCCCGCGAAGATCCTGAGGTCGGGCAGCTGATCGCCGACCGGTTACGTGACGAGGGCGTCGACGTGCGTACCGGCACACAGGTGACCGAGGTGGCCGCCGCCGACCCGTGGCGGGCGCTACTGACCGGGGACCAGCCGGGGCCGGTCGGTTTCGACCGGATCCTCGTCGCGGGCGGGCGACGGCCGCGCACCGCCGAGCTGGGCCTGGGAGCTGCCGGCGTGGCCGTCACCGACCAGGGTGCGGTCCGGGTGGACAGCCGGATGCGGACCACCGCCCCGGGTGTGTACGCCGCCGGCGACGTCACCGGCGTGCTGCCCTTCACCCATGTCGCCGCCCACCAGGCGGGCACGGCCACACTCAACGCGTTGTTCTGGCTGCCGAGCCACGTTCGCTACCTGCCGATGCCGTACGTGACCTTCACCGACCCCGAGGTCGCCCGGGTCGGCCTGCGCGCCGCGCAGGCCCGCCACCGGTGGGGCGACCGCGCCATCATCACCCGCCTCGACCTGACCGAGGTGGACCGGGCGGTGGCCGCCGGACGCACCGACGGGTGGGCGCAACTGGTCGCCGACCCGCGGGGGCGGCTGGTCGGCGCCACCGTGGTGGCGCCCGCCGCGGGTGAGGTCATCGGTGAACTGGCCGCGATGGTCGCCCGCCGCGGCCGGCTCACCGACCTGTACCGCACCGTGCACCCTTACCCGACGTATGCGCTTGCCGCTGTCGACGCCGTGGGTGAGCACCTGCAGGCGCGGCTGCTGACCCCGGCCACCCGCCGGCTGACCCGGCCACTGCTGGCCGCGCTGCGCACCGCCGCCCGTACCACATGAAGCCGCGGCGCGACCCGCAGGCGATCGCCCGCGCGGCCGGCCGGGTCCGGCGCATCCTGGTGCCCTACCACCGCGCTCGGGTCATCGGCATCGAACACGTCCCGTCCGGTCCGGCGCTGTACGTCGCCAACCACAACGGCGGTTTCTACACCGGCGACACCTACCTGTTCGCCGCAGCCGTGCACCACGCGCGGGGACTGGCCGACACACCGTGGGTGCTCACCCACGACCTCGGGCTGGCGCTGCTCGGGCGCTGGCTACGACCACTCGGCGCCGTTCCCGCCGATTTCGCCACCGCCGTGGCGTTGCTCACGAAGGGCGACAAGGTCCTCGTCTACCCGGGCGGCGACGCCGACGGCGCCCGCCGCTGGACCGACCGACACCAGGTGATCTTCGACGGTCGCGTCGGCCACGCGCGCCTCGCGGTCGCCTGCGGCGTGCCGGTCGTCCCGGTCGCCGCAGCCGGCGCGCACAACACCGCCATGGTCCTGTACGACGGCGCCGCCGTGGCCCGGCTGCTGCGCACCCGACGGTGGCTGCGTCTCGCACGGTGGCCGCTGCTGCTCAGCCTGCCATGGGGCCTGACGTTTCTCCCCGCGGTGCCCTACCTGCCACTGCCGGCCCGGATCACCGTCACTGTCGGTCCGCCCATCCACTTCGAACGGCACGGCCCGGAGGCCGCCGCCGACGACGAGTACGTCGCCCGGTGCGCCGCTCGGGTGCGCGACACTGTGCAGGCGCTCCTCGACGGCTCGGCCAACGAGGCTCGCCGATGACGGTGGCGGCCGTCACCTGCGAGTGTGGCGACTCCGGCGCGGCAATCGTGTCCAGCGTGGCGGACCCATCCTCATGCCCGGTCGTCCGACGAACGGTCAGGCCCCGCCGGGCGAGCGACGGCCCGGCGGGCAGGTAGCTGATGCCGACGCCGCAGAGTGATCCCTGCGGCCAGGGCGAGCAGTACCAGCACCGCCACCGCGACCGTCCACGGACCCAGCTCTGCCAGCCAGGTGCTGACCGCTGTCTGGACGGTGCCGGCCGCTTCGATGATCGGGTCGTCCACAGCACCGCGACCGGAGAAAGCTCGGACCTCGTACCAGCCGTACCAGGCCACGTACCCGCCGGTGACCACCAGCAGCAGCCCGGCGACCCGCCCGAGCAGGGAGTAAGCCCGGCGGGCGCGGCGCACCAGCGACTCACGGGCCAGCGCGACGGCCAGCGCGGCCGCCCCCACCGCAAGCCCCATACCGAAGGCGTACGCCACGAACAGGGCGACGCCGGACAGGGCGGATCCGGCGCGGAAAGCGGTGACCACGACGGCGAGGAACGGGCCGATGGTGCATCCGAGCGAAGCGATCGCGTACGCCGCACCGAACAGCACCATCGAGCCGAAGCGCCGGCGGACCGCCGGCCCGGTGGCCAGTTTCGGCGCGAAGGTGGGCAACTGGCGCCCCGCCAGTAGCCAGCCACCGGCAGCCGCCAGGGCGAGCCCGATGAGGATCGACACCCAGGGCAGGTGACGGGCGACTGCGTCCGCCGCAGGGGCGGCGAGCAGCCCGAACGCGCCGAACACCGCGACGAACCCGAGCGTCATGGCACCGGTCAACGCGACCGCCCGACCGACGGACGCGAGCGCGTCCCGTTCGGCTGACGGCTCGTCACCCAGCACCAGCATCGACAGGTACGCAGGCAGCAGCGCGAAGCCACAGGGGTTGACCGCAGCCAACAGCCCGGCACCGACGGCGAGGCCGTACGGGGTGTCTGTCATGGTCAGCTCAGCCCGGCGACCCGCTTGCGCAGGTCCTGCTGCGACAGTGGTCCCGAGTGCACGACAGTGCCGGCGGAGTCGAGCAGCACGTACTGCTCCTGACTGGTCACCTCGAAACGGCGCCATACCTGACCGTCGTCGTCGGCCAGGTTGGGAAAGCGCTCGATGCCGGTCTGCTTCGCGAAGCTTCTCATCGCCTCGTCGCCGCTGCCGAGCCCGGCAACGCCGATCACGTTGACCCGGCCCGCGTTGTCCCGCTGCACGGCGGCGACCTGGTCGGCCACCGCGCGGCACCGGCTACACCAGGCCGCCCAGAACCACAACACCGCCGGCTTGCCGGCGAGGCTGCTACCCGCGAAGTTCTCACCGTCGATCGTCCGGGCATCGAACGAGAGCGCCTGCGGGACCGTCGTTTCCGCCCCGCTGCTCGCCGTCGGCGCGGCGGGATCCGAGGGTGTCGGCTGAGCCGCCGCGCTCGGCCCGGCGGTCGTGCTCTTCGGGTCGGCGGGTGGCTCCGTGCCACCGCAGGCGGTCAGGGCGAGGACGGCCGCGGTAAGGGCGGCGACGGCGGGGGCGGTACGGATGCCGGGCATGACCGGATGCTAGCCCGGCAACCGGCTCGGGCGGCCTTACGAGATCCTTACGGGCGGCGTACGCGGCGGAACTGCTCGTCGTCGAGCCGACTGGGCGGCGAGGCGGCGCTCCCGGTGGCCCGCGGCCGACCGCAGGTTTGTCCATCCCTGACCGAGTTCTTACCGTCGTCGTACCTTCGCGTCGTAGCGTCTGCCGGGTGACTGATCGGGAGGCGGTGGCGCACCTGTTGCGTCGGGCGACGTTCGGGCCGACGGCCGAGGAGGTGGACGCGGCCGAACGGGACGGCTTCGTCCGTACCCTCGATCGGCTGCTCGCGCCGGAGGGCCCGGATCGTGGCGCGGCGGCCACCCCGGTGCCGGTCCTCGGGCCGGACCCGGCGGCTCAACTCGATCGCGGCGCGCCCCGGGAGCAGCGGCAGCGGGCCAACCGGCAGCGCCGGGAGCAGGTGACCCGGCTGCTCGACTGGTGGCTGGCACGGATGGTGGCCGCCGAGCACCAGTTGACCGAGAAGCTGCTGTTCTTCTGGCACGGGCACTGGGCGACCAGCGCGCAGAAGGTTCGCTCCGCCGGGTTGATGCAGCGGCAGTTGGAAACCCTGCGCCGGCTCGGGCCCGGACCGCTGCCTCCGCTGGTGGACGCGATGGTGCGCGACCCGGCCCTGATCCTGTGGCTCGACGGGCAGCGCAACACCCGCAAGGCTCCGAACGAGAACCTCGCCCGGGAGCTGATGGAGCTGTTCACTCTCGGCGTCGGCGGCGGCTACACCGAGACGGACGTGCGGGAGGGCGCCCGGGCACTGACCGGCTGGGCGGTCGACCGCCGAACCGCGGTGGTGCGGTTCGAGCCGCGCCGGCACGACACCGGGCCGAAGACGATCCTCGGCGTCACCGCCCCCTTCGACGCCCGGTCCTACGCCCGGCTGCTGACCGACCAGCCGGAGACGCTGCGGTTCGTGGCCGGCCGGCTCTGGTTCCGGTTCGCCGGTGCGCACCTGCCGCCCCCGGACGGTCTGACCGATGTCGACACACTGGCGATGCTGCGCCGCATCTTCACCGCGCCGGACTTCGCACAGACCCGGGAGACCCTCGTCAAGCAGCCCGTCGAGTGGGCGGTGGGCGCGATGCGGCAGCTCGGGATCCGCCCGGCGGACCTGTCGGAGCAGCGTCGCCGGCAACTCGTGGGCGGCCTGAACGCGCTGGAGCAGGTGCCGCTGCGCCCGCCCAGCGTCGGCGGCTGGCCGGCCGGGACTGCCTGGCTGACCACGTCGTCGGCGCAGGCCCGGATCCGTGCCGCTGAGCACCTTGCCCGTGCCACGGCACCGGCGGTGCTGTCCCGGCTCGCGGCGGCACCGCGCGACGACCGACCGGAGGTGCTGGCCCGGCTGCTCGTGGTCGACCGGTGGAGCGAGCGCACCCGGCGGGCCCTGGCCCCGATGGCCGGTGAACCACGGCGACTGATCGTCGCCGGACTGGTCAGCCCCGAGTACACGGTCAGCTGAAGGAGGACGGCGTGGACATCCTGACCCGGCGGCGGTTCCTGGTGGCCAGCGGCGTAGCCGGCGCGGTAGCCCTGGCGGCCGGAGCCACCACCCACCGGCTGGAGGACCTGTTCGCCACCGCCGGCGACCGGGATCCGGACTCCCGCACGCTGGTGCTGGTCACCCTGTACGGCGGCAACGACGGCCTGAACACCGTCGTCCCGTACGCGGACCCGGCCTACCACGACGCCCGCCCCGAGCTGGCGTACGCGGCGGAGGAGGTCAGACACCTCGACGGCGAGGTGGGGTTGAACCCGGCGCTGGCCGGGTTGCACACGCTCTACGGCGAAGGTCGGCTCGCGGTGGTGCGTGGCGTCGGCTACCCGAAGCCCGACCGCAGCCACTTCCGGTCGATGGACATCTGGCACACCGCCGAGCCCGAGCGGCCCGGTGCCACCGGGTGGGTGGGCCGCTGGCTGGACCACACCAGCGGAGACCCCCGGCTCGCCGTCTCCTTCGAGCCGACGCTGCCTCCGCTGCTGGCCGGCGAACGGTCGGCGGGTGCCTCGGTGCTGGTGAGCGGGCGTGCGGCCGCTCGTGGTCTGCCGGATTCGGCGCTGGCTGCGCTGGCGGTGGACCAGGCGGGGGAGTCGGCGGCCCGGGCGCGCGCGGCGGCCTGCTTCGCCGACCTGCGCGCCGTCGACCAGATGATCCGCGATGTTCGCGACGTGGCAGTGGACGAGGAGAGCGACCAGGACGCGGAGACGGCTCCGGCGACCGCGACCGGAGGCGCCCGAACCCCACTGGACGCGCAGCTGGACCTGGTCGCCCAGTGCATCGAGGCCGGTGTCACCACTCGCGTGTTCTCGGTGTCACTCGGCGGTTTCGACACCCACGCCGACGAGAGGCAACTGCAGGAGGTGCTGCTCGGGCAGCTCGACCGGGCGCTGACCCGGTTCACCGACCGGATGGCGCACACCGACGCGGGCCGGAAGGTGGTCACCGCCGTCTACTCCGAGTTCGGCCGCAGGGTCCGGGCCAACGGCTGCGACGGCACCGACCACGGCACCGCCTCGAACCTGTTCCTCCTCGGCACCGGGGTGCGCGGCGGCCTGTACGGAGAAGCGCCCAGCCTGACCGACCTCGACCGCGGTGACCTGAAGTTCACCATCGACTTCCGCGACGTCTACGCCACCTTGCTCGAGTCGGTGCTGGACAGCGACCCGGCCGTGGTCCTGCACGGCTGGCGCGGGCGGATGGCCGGCATCCTGTGAGCCACTCGGCCGACCCACGCGCCATCAGGGTCGACCGGTTCCTCGTACCGGTCCGGTCTTGCGGGTGCGCCACCAGACGATGGCGGTGATGACGATGATGGCGGCGGTGGGGACGAGCTGGTAGGGCGAGCCGACTCCGTCCGAGCGGTCCTGCGTCGCAGTGCCGAGGTCGACCCGCAGTGCGGTGGCCAGCACGAGAGTGAACGTGTTGAGCACGGCGTGGAGCATGACGGAGATCTCGAGACCGCCGGTACGCCAGGTGATGATGGCCAGTCCGGTCCAGAGCACGAAGTACCAGACGATGAGGTACGGATCGGTCGCGCCGTGGAGAGCTGTGAAGAGCACGCTCGTGACCAGCACCCCGGCCACCAACCCGGTACGGGGGCTTCGGGTCCAGCTTCCGACGACCCGGAAGACCAGCCCGCGTACGCCGTATTCCTCGCCCGCCGATTGGAGTGGGGTGAGCAACATCGTGGCGAGAAAGATCGCGATGAGGTCGTGCTGCGACCAAGCGGATTCCTCGACGGGCTGGAGGGCGCCGAGGGTGTTGACGACCAGCCAGGCCGGGCCGAAGATGACCAGCGATCTCCCGAGCAGGCCGAAGCGGAACCGGGATGTCACGGAGTGCAGGGACGCACCGGGCACGCCGTAGAGCCACCGCTGGATGAGCATGCTCCACGGAATGAGCAAGGCGAGCGAGATCATCGAACTGGCGTGGTAGAGCGGTGTGTAGTCCGTGCCGCCCAGGATCGGCGGGGTCGCGCCCGTCGGGGCGTCGATGAGCGCGGCCGCCCGGCCGAGAACGGTGGGGAAGATGACGAGCCCTGCCGCCAGAAGGACGATCGCGAGGATTCCGCGGCCGACGCGGCGTTTGTCGCCGGCAAGCACCCGGTGGTACTCCACTCCGGCCATCGTGGGCGATTCGCTGCGGTCCGGGGTGCGAGGCCGGTTCGCTTGGGTCGAGGTCATGGGACTTCCTTCGGGGAGGTCACTTTCCGGCCTGGTCGACAAAGCCGTGGCGCAGCCGCAGGGCCCGTTCGGTGCTTGCCAGGATGGCCCCGACGGCGAGGGTGAAGTTGAGCCAGATCGGCAGGTGAACGGGCGATTCGAGATGTCCGGTGCGCTCGGCGATCGCGGGGATCTGCGAGATCGGCTCGGCGAGTTGCAGTACGTTCAGTCCTGCTCCGAAGAGCAGAACCAGCACGGAGAGGAAACCGACCGAGAGACTCAGCGTCTGGTGGTCGCGTGCCATGCGGGCACGGCGGCCTTCGGCGGTCCTCGGATCGGGGATCAGTGGGTGTGCCGCGCCGGCGTCGGTGACGTGGTGGCAGCGCTTGATCCCGAAGGCGCTGACGGCCACCTCGATGGTGCCGTCCTCGATCGGGAACGCCGCCGGAAGCTTCGACTCGGCGAGGTGTCTGCCGTCGAGGTACAGGTGTGCCCTCGTCTTGCCGCTGCCCGTGTCGGCCCGGTACGGAAGGTCGACCGCGTACACCGTCTGCCGGCCGTCCGGGTGGGTCGACGGCAGGTAGAACAGTGCTCGGACGGGCAGCTGCCACCAGCGCACGGGTTTCAGCCGTCGGCCGTCTCCGGCCTCGATGCGCGCGACTGCTCTCCGTCGCCGCAGGCAGTTCGAGACGCTCTTGCACCGCCCAGGAATCGAGGCGTCCGGCGAGGTCGGGTAGCTGCCGTCGGCTCGGGGTCGGCGGGGGATCGCCACCGGCGTCTATCGTGGATCGCCATGGCGACGTAGTGCTCAACCAGGAGTGCGCCAGATGCTGATCAGGATACGCGCTGCGACTTTACTGTGGTGGGCAGCTCGGAACGGGTTCTTTCGTCAGCTCGCGCCGCCCCGACGCGTCGCGGCCGCTGATCGCGCGGTGGCGTTGTTACGGCGGTCGCCGACCTCAGCGTCACCCGGGCTGGCCCGAGCGCTGACCGTTCACGGCCAGTGTCTGCTACGCGCTGGGCGGGCGGCCGAGGCAGAGACAGCCGGACGCGAAGCCTCGGCCAGGTACGGCGAGGCGGGTGGGCTGGGACGCGCCGACGCGCACCACTTGTTGGCTCAGGCCCTGGAGCGCCTGGGCCGTTTGGACGACGCTCGTGTGGCCGCGGAGCTTGCCGTCGCGGGTTACCGCACACCGCCCGGGCTCAGGTCCGTGCGACTGACCGGGCGCCTCGCTGTCGCGCTGTATACCCAGAGCCTCATCTTGTCGCGGATGGGTCGCCACGACGAGGCATTGCCGGTCGCTGAGGAGTCGGTACGGCTGATGGACGGCGTACCGCTGCTTCGCGCTCGCCGGACGTTGCGCACCCACTGGCGGGCGCAGTGCCACCTCGTCGAGTTGCTGTGGCGGGCAGGCCGGTACGCGGAGGCGCTGCAAGTGGGCGATGACGCACTCATGATCGTTGACCTGATGGTGCGGTTCTACCCGGCGTACGCGCGTCCGTTTCGGGCCGAACTGCTGGCGTACCTGGCGCAGTGCCATCGGCAGGTCGACCACCTCGAGGACGCGGCGGCCGCGGCGGACAAGGCGGTCGCCGATTATCGCGAACTCGGCGAGGGATACCCGGCTGGCACCGCCTGGGCTCTGGTGATTCGTGCCGATCAGTTGACGGCGTTGGGCCGGCACAGCGAGGCGGACGCGGCGCGCCGCGAGGCGTCGGAGATCTACACCTCGCTGGCCGATGACGATCCCGACCAGTACCGCGAGTCTCTGTTCCACGTTGTCCGCACTCGCACCGATGGGTTGTGGGATGTGGGTGATCGCGACGCAGCGGTCACGCTTCAATTCGGCTTCCTCCCGGCGCTGCGCACGTTCGCCACGGCCGACCCGGACACCTACCAGCCGCGCCTGGCCAACAGCCTCGCGGTATTCGCGGCGCGGGCCGGCCTGGTCGGCCGAGAGGACGCGCTGGAGTATGCCGACCAGGCGCTCGCCATCGCACGGCGACTCGCCAATGACGGAACTCACGATCGGCTCTTGGCGTGTTGCCTGCACAACCGTGCGGTCGTGTTGAAGCGCATCGGGCTCAACACCGAGGCGGCCGGCGCGGCGCAGGAGGCGGTGCAGGTGTGGCGTCGCCTGGTGGAGACGGAGCCGGCGATCCACGAGACGAATCTGGCGGACTCACTCGCTCTGTCGGGCACGATGCTGTACATGCTCGATCGGGATGAGGAGGCGGCCGGGCACCTGACCGAGGCCGCCGGAATCCTTCGTCACCACGCCGACGATCCAGACGACGCCGAACGGCTTGCCGATATCCTGCACGACCTCGGGGTGGCACACAGCGCGGATCACCGGCACCGCGAGGCGATGGGCGAAAGCATCGAGTACCGCCGCCGCCCGCTCACGCGCCGGAACGGCCAGGCACATGGGCACGCTGCGGACCAAGTTGGCTGATCTCGTACCCGTCGGGGTAGCTCTTGGCCTTGATCCCGTCGGCGAACAACGGCGTGGTCCGAGGCGCCCCGAACCATCGCTGGAGCCGCGAGCGCGTCTTCAACGCCAAGTGGAGGCCGGCCCGGACCGGCCACGCCGGCGCGGCGACCCGCGTCGCTCGGCGGAGTGGTACGTCATACATGGCGCTGACCAGGCAGTTGCCCAGCCGGGCGAAGGGCTTGGGGATCCGGGTGAGCATCAGCATGCGGGTGGCTCGCTCGATGGCGGCCGCTTCGTCGTTGGGCTTGAGGTACGCCGCGTCGTGGGTGTCGAACCAGGCCTCGAACGCCTCGTAGGAGCCGGGGATGTTGAGTATGCCCATCCGGCGGCCGAGCTCGCGGTAGAAACGGTAGGTGGCCTGCCGTTCGTGGCAGCACGGGGGACGCCAGCCGTACCGCTGCAGCCATCGGGTGGGGATCACCACCAGGCAGCCGAGGACGTAGAGGTAGTCGTCGTTGCTGATGTCGTACGGGCGGTGGATGTGGTTGACCCGCCGCAGCGCCTCCCGCCCCCGCGGCTGGTCGAAGCCGTTGAGCACCATCTCGTACATGAGGAGCCCGGTGTCGTCGATGCGCTTCTGTGTGCGCTCGGTCAGCTCGCCCGTGGCGACGTGCAGGGCGGCGATCGACGGGATCGAGAAGGACCTGTTGAAGGCGAGGTTGAGCCCGAGCCTCATGTCCCACGGGAATTCGTACCGCAGCATCGTCTGGTAGATGGGCAGGTAGTCATGCTCGGGGTCGAGGGCGCGGATACGAGCGAGGTTGGTGTACCGAGCTCTCATCGGCGGGTGTCTCCAGGAGTGGACTGCGAGGCGGGCAGGGACGGTGCCGAACTCACGGGCCCGAACGGCCAGCACCGGTGCGATACCGGGCGACCATGGTGCGGACGGCTTCGTCCACAACCGCGGTCGTGCGGTCAGGGGTCACCGTCCAGTCCGGGAGCACCAGACTCGGCCAGAGCAGGTAGTTGGAGATCATCCCGAGGAACTGCGTAGCGGCCATCTCCGGATCAGCGATGTCCGCGGCTCCCGCGTCGTGCTCGGTCGAGAGGTAGATCCGGACGGACTCGAAGTATGGCAGTTTGCCGCGTGAGAAATGCGCCCTGGCCAGTTCGGGAAAGCGTGGCAGCTCGGCGATGACGATGCGGAACAGGTCCGTCATCTCCGGCTGGCTCAACAGCGTCGCGTAGCGCCGGCCGAGCACCGTCAGGCCGGCTGCCAGGTCACCGGCGGGTGGTACGTCGGCGACGTCGTTCTCGGCCCACGAGTCGATGACGATGGCATCGAACAATGCCGCCTTGGTCGGAAACTGCTTGAACAGCGTCGCTTTCGACACGCCGGCGCTCTCGGCGACACGCGCCAGTGATGCCCGGTCGTAGCCCAACTCGAGGAAGAGCGCAGTGGCGGCCTGCACGATGAGTGCCCGCTTCTCCTGTGCCACGCGCTGGTGATAGGCCGACGGCGCTGGGGTCATGTGCCCATCATAGCGAGGTGAGTGGGTTGACTCACCACTCGCCGGGGCGTACCTTCGGAAGGCGAGTCGACCGACTCACCACGCGGCCCTACGGGTTGTCGTCTCTCGCTCGTACTCGGAGGATCAGATGCCCCGCTTCGACAATCAGACCGTGCTCGTCACCGGCGGCACCGGTGGGCAGGGAGCCAGCCACGTTCGCGCCTTGCACGCCGAAGGCGCCAACGTCGTCATCGGCGCTGTCGATGCCGAGCGCGGCGCCGGCCTGGCTGCCGAACTGGGAGGCGCGGCGCGTTTCGTCCACCTCGACGTCTCCCAGGAGGAGTCGTGGGTCGCCGCCATCGCGGAGACCGAGAGGGCCTTCGGTGCGCTCACTGTGCTGGTCAACAACGCCGGGGTGCAGAACCCGCCGGCCCTCATCGAGTCCACCCAGCGGGCTACCTGGGCTCGCATCCTCGACATCAATCTCACCGGCACCTTCCTCGGCATCAAGACGGCCGCACCGGCGCTGCGGCGCGCGGGTGGAGGAGCAATCGTCAACATCGCCTCCACCATGGGCATCGGCGGTACTGCCTGCTACGCGCCCTATGTGGCCAGCAAGTGGGCGGTCCGGGGGCTCACTCGGACCGCTGCCCTTGAGCTGGGCCGCGACAACATCCGCGTCAACGCCATCCACCCCGGCGTCGTCGCCACCCCCTTCATCACCGAGCCGGCGGCCGGCAGCGACACGCCGATCGCCGACTTCTACTCGCCCGAGCCGTTCGCCATCCCGCGACTCGGGCAGCCCGCCGACATCACCGCGCTGCTGCTGTTCCTCATCTCGCCCCACGCGGCCTTCATCACCGGCGCCGAATATGTCATCGACGGCGGGCTGCTCCTCGGCCCCGCCCTGCCGAAGGAAGCCGCATGAACCCCGCACACCGTGAGCGCCGCAGGCTTGACCCGCGACCACCGTCACCGATGCCGTGGAACGGGCCGCGGTGAGCGCAGGGATCGAACAGCAAACGAGCCGCAACACCGGGACCGGCGGGGCACCGCCGGGATCGGTTACCGCTGACCCCTGAGCCGCTCGGTGATCCAGGTTGCCGCCTTCTCGACCGCCTGCCGGGACTCGTCGGTGTGGTCGAGCATGTCGAAGCCGTGCTGCCCGTTCGGCACGTCGAGCACGTCGACCGGTACACCGTTGTCACCCGCCGCCCTCAGAAACACAGCGACCGGCTCCGACAACATCTGGCGCTCCAGGCCCACCCGGGTGAGCAGAAGCGGCGGTACGGGCCGTCCCGCCTCGCCGATCGCCGCAGCGGGTGCGAACCGTGGATCGATGCCCCACTCCGGCAACGGCGCCAGCAGCGGATACGTCAGGGCGACCGCGCGCAGCCACGCCGGCCGCTCGCGGAGCCAGTCGGTGCTCAGCAGCCCTCCGCCGGAGAAGAACCAGAGCGCGATCCGCTCCGGGTCGACGCGCGGGTCAGCACGTACCCGATCCACCGCGTCGGCGACGTCCTGGGCCGCCGTGGGGTAGTCCGCGAAGGGTCCGTCCGGGCCGACAACCACCTGGAGCCGATGCTCGGCGGTCACCGCGACCGAGCCGAGGGAGGCGAGAAGAGAGCCGTAGCCGCGGTAGACCGGCCAGTCACGTGGGGTCGGGCTTGTGCCGGGCGGCATCGGGCCGCCATGAACGAGGATCACCGCGGGGCGCGGCGTGTCGCCATCCGGCCGGTACCAGTCGAGGTTCGCCTCCCGCTCCGCGTGATGGTCCGGTGGGGTCAGCACGAAAGGGCGGAGGAAGCGGCGTCTCTTCCATGATCGCAGTCTGTCACGGAAGGTTCGATCTCGTGGACCAGCCGCCGTCCATCCGGACCGGTTGATCGCTGCAGACCGTTCTCCGAGAAGTAGGGTGAATGGATACAACGCCGCTTTGCGTACTAATCGCCACCTCGGCAGCCGAGATCGGCAGCCACGCATGGTGCCCGTGACGAGAACCTGATCTTGGTGGTTGGCGTCTGTATGGACGTGAGGGAAGACGAAGGGGAGTTGCTGCGGCGGATCGCGCGTGGCGACGGCGCGGCGTTCGACGAACTGTACCGCCGGACGTCTCCGTGGTTGCTCGTCCGTCTCCGCCGTCGCTGCGCGGACGACGACCTGATCGCCGAGGTCATCCAGGAGACATATCTCGCGGTGTGGCGGGCCGCCGACTCCTACGCGGGTATGAGGGCCGGTAGCGCGGTCGGCTGGCTGTGGTCGATCGCCGCGCGGCGGCTCGTCGACGGGTTTCGGCGACGCGCGAGGGATTCCCAGGCGGTGCCGCTGCCGTTGGCGCTGCAGGACTCACCGGCGGCCGAGGATGTGGTGCTGGCCGGCGCGATCGGCGACGACATGGGTGATGCGCTGCGCCGGCTGGCACCGGAGTTGCGCCAGGTGCTGCACGCCCTGGTGTTGGACGGACTCTCGGTCCGGGAGACCGCGCTCATGCTCGGCCTTCCGGAGGGGACCGTGAAGACTCGCGCCCGCCGTGCGCGACTGGCACTGCGGGAGGCGTTGTCGTGAACGCACACATCCCGGTCCGGGCACTGGGCCGCTACGCAGCCGGTGATCCGGGCATCGCACCGGACGTCGTGTGGGCGATGGAGACGCACCTGGAGCAGTGTGCCGACTGCCGGAGTCGGCTGGCGGACGCCAGCGACGGTGACGCGATGGCGTTGTTGGCCGCCGTCTGGGTGAAGGTGGACGCGGCGATGTCCGCCGCCGAGCCGGCGACGGTCCGGCGCCGGTGGATGCCCGCGCGGTCCGCCCGGTGGGTGACACCGGTGCTCGTTCCCTGGCTCGTGACGACGGTGCTGGTGGTGCTGGTCGCGCTCGGGTTCGACCTGGCGGTCGCCGGCCGGGGTGCGGCACCGCCGTCGCTGGTGGTGCTCCTGGCACCGGTCGCGCCGCTGCTCGGGGTCGCCACCGCCTGGACCGGGCGGCTCGATCCGGCCCACGAACTGGTCGTCGCGACCGCCCGGGCCGGCCTCGGGATGGTGCTGCGACGAACCCTGGTCGTGCTCGTGGTGGTGATCCCGGTGCTGGCGGTGGCCGGTTGGCTGGTCGGCGCGTCCCCGGCGCGTTGGTTGATGCCCTGCCTGGCGTTCACGGCGGGTGCGCTGGCGCTCGGCAAGGTGGTCGGCCTGCCGAGGGCGGCGTGGGGCCTGGCGGTGCTCTGGGCCACGGTGGTCGTCGGACCGAGCATCGTCACCGCCCGGCTGCCGGTGCTGCTGACCGAGGCCGCCCTGCCGGCCTGGGCGGCGCTGACCGTGGTGGTGGCTCTCGTCCTTTTGCCCCGTCGCGGTGGTTACGCGGAGCTCCGATGAGAAGAAGGTACGCAATGCGAAAAGGGATAACTGCCGACCGTCTGGCGCCGACGACGTACGCGTGGGCGATCCGGGCGGCGGAGCTCCGGGTACGAGCGGGCAGACGCCTTGCCGTCGACGGTCTCGACCTGTCGATGGGCAACGGCGTGCACGGGTTGCTCGGGCCCAACGGTGCCGGCAAGACGACGCTGATGCGGGCGCTCGCGACCGTGTCGCGCCCGGCCGGCGGCGTGCTCGAACTACTCGGTCACCCCGTGCACGCACGACCCGACCTGCGGACGTTGCGCCGGTCGATCGGCTACCTTCCCCAGGAATTCGGGTTCTACGGCCGGTTCACGGTGCGGGAGTTCGTCGAATACCTCGCCTGGCTGAAGGAGGTGCCGGCGCACGACATCCCGGACGCGGTCCAGCGTGCGTTGGAACGCGTCGGCCTGGCCGAGCGTGGCGACTCACGCATGAAGACGCTGTCCGGTGGAATGGTGCGGCGAGCCGGCATCGCGCAGGCGATCGTCAACGATCCGGAGATCCTGCTGCTGGACGAGCCCACGGTCGGTCTCGATCCCGAGCAGCGGTTGGCCTTCCGCTCGCTGCTGCGCGAGCTGGGCGAGCACACCTGTGTCGTCGTCTCCACCCACCTGGTGGAGGACGTGGTCGCTGCCTGCACGAACGTGGTGCTGATGGATGCGGGTCGGCTGGTGTTCCACGGTGGCCCGGCGGATCTGGTGGAACTGGGCCGCGAGGGGGTGGGCGACAGCTCGGCCGAACGCGGGTACACCGAGCTGCTGCGCCGGCATCGCGCGGTGGGGGAGCGCCCCGTATGACCGGCCGGATCCTGCGCATCGAGATCCATCGGTCGGTGGCGCCGTGGCTGGCGCTGGGCGCCGCGCTGGTCGGCACCGCGCTGCTCTACGTCGCCCTGAACGGTTGGGGAGGCCGCTGGATGCTGTTGGCGCTCTGGCAGCGGGAGTACCTGTTCGTCCTCTGGCCCATGGCGCTCGGCCTGGGCGCGTGGCAGGCCGGCCGCGACCGCCGCTGCCGCACCGAGGAACTGGTCGCGGCGACCGCCCGTCCGCGGTGGCAGCGGGTGCTGCCGGCGGCCACGGCGATGGCGCTCGCCGGGGCCACCGGCTACGTCCTGATGTACGTCGGCGGCGCGGCCCAGGTCGCGGCGTACGCGAGCTACCTGCCGGGGCAGTCCATCGTGATAGCCGGGGTCGGCGTGCTCTGGATGGTTTCCGGCGTCTGGCTGGGCATGACCGTCGGGGCGCTCGCCCCGTTCCGCCTGACCCCACCCGCCACCGCCGTCGCCGGTGCCACCGTGGCCCTCGTCGCCATCACCGACCGGGGGTACGCCCACGTGCCCAAGATCGTTCATCTGCTGACTCCGTCACCGTTCGGGTTCTGGGGTGACTTCGTGACGGTGCTGGGCAGCGTCAGCGTCGCCCACACCGTGTGGCTGGTCGGCCTGGCGGTGAGCGCGCTCGGCGGCTTCCTCTGCGCCACCCGGACCGCCCGGATTGCGGCGGCCCTGCCCGCCGTGGTGGCGGCCGTGGTGGCCCTGGTGATACTCCCGGACGGCCGGCAGCGGCTGCCGGTGCCCGACGCGGCGGCCGCCGCGCTGGTCTGCACCGCCGGACCAGGGCCGCAGGTGTGTGTCACCCGGGTCCACGCCAGCGCGCTGGCGGACCTGCGGGATCCGGCGCGGCAGGCGCTCACGACGATGTCGGCGAAACTCCCGCAGGCACCGACCTCGGTTCACGAAACACCCGAATCCTGGTACGAGAAGCGGCCGACACCACGACCGAGCGACGTGCTGCTCGTGGAACTCGAGCTCGCCCCCTGGGGCGGCGCGAAGGCAACCCCCGACAAGTTGCGGTGGCGTCTGCTGGACGGGGCGGGCACCCGGCCGTGTGCGTACCCCATCGGAAACCCCGACGCGGCCCGGGCGAACCGCGTCGCGCGGCTGGCCGCGGCCGCCTGGCTGGCCGACAGCGCGCCACCGGACGGTCCGGACCGCGACGCGGCGCGCCAGGCGTGGCAGGCCCTTCGCGCGTTCCCGGCGGCCGAGCAGCGGGACCGCGTCGGCGCGCTGCGGATGGCGGCGCTGGCCTGCACCGAGGTGAACCTGCTCGACCTTCTGGTCGGTGACCACCCATGAGGTGGCTCACGTTGTACCTGCGATGCCGGGGGGTCCCCGCCGCCGTCGGGGCGGCGGCGGCCGGCGTACTCGTGCTGTGGGGGCTCGGCCAGACGGCCGAGGAGCCGCGACTCAGGCTCGCGGTCGCGTTGTTGTCGACGCTGGTCGCCACCGTCGCGTTCGGGCCCGGGCTCGCCGGCGCCGATCCCGCGTTGGAGCGGACGGCGTCCCTCCCGTGGCCGCCGCGCCGTGCCGCGCACATCCTGGCGGTGATGGCCACCGCGACGCTCGTCGTCGCGGCGCCGGCGCTGACCGGGGCACCGCTGGCGTCGGTGGCGCTGACGATCCGGAACACCGCCGGTCTCGGTGGACTCCTCGCCGTCGGAGCGGTCTGGGGTGCGCAGTGGGCCTGGCTTCTTCCGGTCGGGTGGACGCTCATGGTGATCCTGGCCGGGCCGGCGAGCGGGCACCTGTACCAGGAGATCCTGACCTGGATGCTGCAGCCGGCCGCCACCACCTCGGCCGCTGCCTGCGCCGCGACCATCGCCGTCGTCGGCGTGGTCACCCACGCCGTTCGCGGGGGCCGCCGCTGAGCACGGCCCGGCGCCCCTGCCGCAGCGTCCCGCGCCGGACCCGACATCTCGATCCCGACCGTGGAATCCGTCCTCGCCGATCACGGTCCGCTGCCGCGGAGCGAGGCGATATTCGATCTCCTCGTGGGTTAGGTGGCGGGCAGAATGAACGCCGTGCTCACCGCTACCCATAGCCTGCTGGCGTCGCTCGACCCGTTGCCGTACCGCGCCCGAATGAACCACCTGGCGCGGTGGGCGCGGGTCGCGCCTGATCGGGTGCAGGTGTGTGCCGACCTGCGCGAGCAGGGTCCCTACGAGCGGCATCTCGCGTTGGTCGCGGCGATGGTGGCTGGGGACAGCGATGGCATCGCCGCCGCGGCGCGTGATCCTCAGCCGTCGATCCGGGGCGCGGCGCTCACCGCGGCGCTGCGCGCTGGTCTTCCGATCGGTGGAGTCACCAACCGGCCAGCGGTGCAGCGGCGGCGGATCTATCGGGAACTTCGCCGTCGACGCGCGCCGGGGGTCGCCGACGCGCTGATCGGCGAGGTCCGGGCCCAGTTCGGTGATGATGAGGCCGCCGCGTTGTTGCCGGCCTGCGGTGCCGCGACGGTGCGGGCGTTGCTGCCTGACCTGGAACACGCGTTGCGTCTGGAGCGGCTCGTCCGATGGCATTGCGGTCCGCTCCTGGACCGGGTCCGCGAGCGGCTTGCCGCGGCCGCACCGACGCTGCGGCAGCGGATCTGGGGTGAGGCCGCCGCGGGTGTGTTGCGCTGTGACCCGGCGCAGGCTCTCGATCTGCTCGAACGGTACGCCCCGGAGGAGTCGCTGCCCGGCCCGCTCGACGCGTACGGGGTCCTCGCGGCGTACGACGCCGGACGTGTCGCCCGTCTGCTCACCGCGCGCGGGCGGGCCGCGTGGCTGCGGCGTACCGTGCTGCCACCGGCCGTGCTGCGACGGTTGGCGGTGCTGCCCGTCGACGAGTTGGTGCCGCTGGCCCGCCGATTCCACGACCGTGGCCGGGCGCTGGCGGCGTTGCTCGACGCTGTCGCCCCGGCCCGCCGTGGAGAGCTGTACGACCGGGCCCTGGCCGAAGTGGACACGATGGCGTTGATCCCGAGCGTCGAGATCATGGAGGTGCTGCCGGCCGCGGTCCGGGTACGTGAGGCGAACCGGGTGCTGGGCCTGGCGAAGATCCGTGAACGGGAGGCCGATGTACGTACCTGGAGTGCCTACCTCGGCTGGCCGCAGGCGTCGGCGGCGCTGGACGTCGCGCTGCGTTCGGGTGACGCCGACGAGCGGGCGCACGGTTACACGTTGTTGGTGCAGGCCGCTCACCGTTCCCGCGACCCGCGGGCGGTGGCGGAGGTCATCGTGCGGCTCGGCCGGCTGCGTAACGAGCAGGATCCGGTGCGCGCCACCGCGCTCACCGCACTGGCGACGGTGGCACCCCTGCTCACCGCGGACACCGCGGCCGGGCTGACGCAGCTGAGCACCGACGCGGTCGACGCCCGCGACGCCTCCGCCGTCACCACGACGGCGTTGAGCACTCTTGCCGCCGATGTCCTGCAACACCACGTCGCCGTGCCGGCGCTGCGGGAGTGGGCGCTGCTGACGATCGACCTGGTGAGCACCGGTGCCGCCGTTCCCGTGTTGCGCCGCTTCGACACGGTGCTGCGCCGGGGGCAGGAGACGATGGTCTTCCAGCGGCTTCGCGAATGGGTCACGGCCAGTGTCGACCGGGGCTGGTACGGGCCGCTCTTCGCGCTCACCCACGCGCTCGGCACCCGCGCCTGGCGCCTGCCGCAGCTACAGGACCTGCTCCGTCGGGCGACCGGCCCGCACACGCTGCCCTCGGTGGCCCGCACCGCGATCGGGCTGTGGCTGGAAGACCCGCGTACCCGCTCGGACCGCGTCGGCGAGGTCCTCGCGGCCGATCCGACGGCGGTGACGATCCACGAGGTGTGGACGACGATCTGCACCTCCCGTACCGACCTGCTCGACCAGGTGCTCGACCGTCGCCCGCGCGGCCGGTTCGTGGAAGCGGGCACGCCGTGGGTGCCCGCCTGGGCGGTGCACCCGGAGCGTTGGCTGCCCCGCCAGCAGGCCCGCTTCGTGCACCTGCAGGAACTCGTCACCACCGACACCGGACAGCAGGTGTGGTGGCGTGCGGCGGCGATCCGGGCCGCTGCCGGCGTCCCCGGCGCGGGTCGGGATCTGGTGTCGCGTCACCTTGACGCTCCCGAGGTGACGATCGCGGAGGCGGCGCTGGGCGCGCTGGTCTGGACCGACCGGCCCGACGAGGCGCTGCCGGTGCTGCTGCGGTACGCCGACACCGACCGGGCGCGGGTCGCTCTGTACGCGGCCGGCCGGGCCGCCCGGCACGTCACGCCGTCACGATTGGCCCAGGTACTCACCGAGGTGCTCACCGGCTCGGTGAAGATCACCAGCCGGAAGGAGGCCGCTCGGCTGCTGGCCCGCTACGGGCCGCCGCAGACGATGACGACCCTGCTCGACGTCTATCGTCGCCCGGACGCACACCGCGACGTGCGCGCGGCGATCGTCTCCGCCGCCCGACAGCGGCTACACACCGACGCGAGCTGGACCATCCTGCGAGCCGCGGTCGACGGCAGCCGGGAGGAACGCCGCGCCGTCCTCGACGCCTACCCGGACACGATCCCGCACCGGCACCGCCCGGACTACGGCGCGCTCATCGTGGAAGCCTGCCGGGCCACCGACCGGGAGGTCCGACGCGCCGCGTTCGGCCAACTCGGGACCTGGTCGCCGTGGCTGACCGGCACCACCGACCTCGTCGCGGACCGCCTCGTCGACCTCGACGAGACGATCACGTCCACCGAGGTCGCCCACCTTCTCGAGGCCGGGGGCGACGGCGTACTCCGCGACGCGCTGGCCATCCTCGTGGCCCGCGACGCTGACGACGACCATCCGGGCGACTCCGCCACGGGGGACCGTCCGGCCCGACGCCGCATCGACCTGCTCGCCCGCGGCGCGACCGTGCGATCCGGCTACCAACCACCCAGCGCCGATCGGACCGCCCTGATCGAATCGGCACGGTGGCTCGCCACCCGACCCGGCTTCACCGGGACGGCAACCGGTCTGCTGGTCGACCTCGACCGACTGGACAATCTCGCCGAGATCGCCGACCTGTGCGCAGGCCGACCCATCCTCGCGGCCCGCACCGCCGAACGCGTCGGTGTCCGCCTGCGAAGCCTCCGCGAGTGGCCCGACACAGACGCCCTGACCACCAGCATTATCGAGCTGGCAGCCCGCGGCGACCTCGCCGGCGGCCTGTTCGCGGTGTCGCTGGTCCACCACGGAGCGGGCTTCGGATGGAAGACGCCATGGCGGGAACTGCTGATCCGGCTACGTCAACACCCGAACCTCGACGTGCGGGAGGAGGCATACGCCATCGACATGAGCTGACAACCGCTATGGCTCGGCCTCGATCGATCTTCGTCATGAGGTGCGACCGCGCCCGCTCCGGGTGACAGTTCACGTGATCTTGGGGCCGCGGTGCCGGGTGGCGTCGCGCCCGGCGGACCCCACGGCACCGCCACTTTCTGGCAGGATCCGTCGGATGCGCAGACTGGTGGTGCTCCTACTCGTGATGGCTGTGGCCGGTTGCGGCGACGGTGACGCGACCCAGACGGGAGCCACCGAAGAGTTCACCCAGGGCGGGGTCAGTATGGAGCCGACGGTCATGGCCGGCCAGGCTGTCACCGCACGGAACGTGACCGGCACGTACGAGGCGCGGCGCGGCGATGTCGTCCTGTTCCGTCCCCCCGGCGGCCGCTGGGGTGACCGTGAGGTGCCGCTACTCAAACGCGTGGTCGCGATCGGCGGCGAAACCATCGCCTGCTGCGATACCTCGGGCAGGGTGACGGTCAACGGTGAAGCGCTGACCGAGCCGTATGTGGCTGACGACGCGCCGCTCGACGAACCGCCGAACGCGGACCACTGCGGGCCGCGCCGGTTCGCCCCGGTCACCGTGCCGGCCGACGCCGTCTTCGTCCTGGGCGACAGCCGCGCCCGGTCGAACGACTCCCGGTGCGCCGGGCCGGTGCCGGTGTCGTCGGTCTTCGCCGTGATGGTCGACTGACCAGGGCGCACCTCACACTCGCCAGCGCGATCAATCCCGCAATTCCGTACGCACGTCCGCCGTCGGCCGCCGCGGCGGTCCTGGTCGCAGGGCCGCGTCGAGGCCGTTCAGCCGGAGTACGCTCGCGCCGCGCAGGTGCGCCAGATCCGTACCACCGTCCCCCGTGTACCTGACGAAGGCCGCCTGTTCGGTCCAGCGCAGACCGGTTCCGTCCGTCTCGGGGTGGAGTTGGACGGTCACCAGCGAGGTCCATCGCAGGTCGTCGTCGACGACGGCCTCGTAGCCGTAGATGATCCGGTGGACAGCGGTGATGTCGATGTATCGCGACCGGTACGCCAGCCGTTCGGGCGCGGTGTCCAGCCCCGTGTAGGTGCTGCGGGCCGTCTCGCCTCCACCCACTCGGAAGTCGTGCTCGTACGAGGCTGCGCGGCCGGGGAGCCGGAACCACCGCAGTCTGATCGTGGTGTCGGCGAAGGCGGTGAAGACCTCGCCCGGCGGCACGTCGAGGTGCCGCGAGATCGTGAACGTGTCGTGTCGGACCATGCCGTTCCTTCCGCTGTCACGGCCCCGGCGAGGGCGGCCGCACACCCAGTTACGATCAGTAAGAAACGCGCGTCCACCGGTTTTAGTCCGGCTTTCCGATACGCACTTTGAAGTCAGTTACTGACGGATAGGGAACAACGAGCCATGACAAGCTCCCTTGGCGCCGAACTCGCACAGCGCGGGGTCGCGCCGAACTGTGTACGGACGATCGAACTCGTCCGTGACGTACTGGCGCGGGTCGGCGACAAGTGGACGCTGCTGACCATCACGGTCCTGGCGTCCGGTCCGCTGCGCTTCACCGCGCTGCACGAGCAGGTCGCGGGCATTTCCCAACGGATGCTCAGTCAGACGCTGCGCGGGCTCACCCGCGACGGGTTGGTGACCCGGACCGCGTACCCGCACGTACCCCCGAGGGTGGAATATGCCCTGACGCCACTCGGCCGTTCACTGAGCGAGGCCGTGGACGGACTGGTGTGCTGGGTCCGCGACCATCAGCGCGACATAGCCCGAAACCGCGACGAGTTCGACCAGGTGCCCGCCGCGAACACAGCCACCCGGCCCTGCCCATAGCCGGGCCACGGTCCGCGCGACTGCTCCTGATGACCCTCACCCCGAGGCGCACCCAACCCCGCCGAGCTGGGATGGTCGTCAGTCAAAAGACCGCTGTCCCCGGAACCGTCAAGTCGCCGGTTCGCCGTCATGCGATGAACTGAAATATCTTGCCGTTCTCCAGCGGTGGTGTGGACGTCGGCGTCGCTGATGTTGCCCAGGACGCCCGCCATGACGAGCTGGTCGGCGGGCACCGCCTGCCGGTACGAGGCCAGGTCACCGGCGTCGGCCCGCGCAACGGTCACCGTGTCGAGGCCCTCGGCGGCTACGGTCGTGCCGACCAGACGAAGCGGATGTCGGGCGCCTTCTCCTCGTTGCCGGACCCGTCGGTCGTTTCCGCCACCCTGAAACCGTGCCGAAGATAGAACCGCTGGGCCCCGATGTTGGTCGCGAACGTCCACAGCTGTAGACCCGCCGGCCGGCGGGACTTCGCGAACTCGATGAGCTGGGAGCCCAACCCCCTGCCGATGCAGGCCGGGTCGACATAGAGCTGGTCGACCCAGCCCTCATCCAGCACCAGCACCGCCAGTGGTCGGCCGTCCCCGTCCTCCATCAGCCATACTTCCCGCTCGGGAATGACGACGGCGCGGATCCACTCGCGAACCTCGTCATCCGGGTGGACCGCGGCAGGGATGGCGCCGATCGCGGCCCGACGGGACCGGATGAGAAGGTCGGCGACCGCTCGGGCATCCTCGGGGGCAGCGCGCCGAGGTGCCGGCGAATCCACATTTCCGGTATCCGCGAGGCCCACGGACCGGATCATCCGCATCGGGGGGACAACAGGCAACGGATTAAGTTGTCCGACGTGCTGGACGGGCGCGCGTCCATGATCGCTGGACCAGCCAGTTGACGGATCTACCCGAGGAGTGCCGCCACCGCGGCCAGGGTGGCCAGCGACAGCGTCGTGGTCACCAGCACCGCCCGGTTGGCCACCGTTTCGCCGACGCCGTACTCCTGGGCGAAGATGAACGTGTTCTGCGCTGTCGGTAGGCCCGCGCACACCACCACGGCGAGCAGCTGTGGTGCGGACAGGTGCAGGGCCAGCCCGGCCGCGTACGCGACAAGGGGCTGTGCGACGAGTTTCAGCCCGGTGATCATCGCCAACTCGGCCGACCCGGCCGGCTCCGCCCGCGACGGCGCTGCGCGGTGCAGCGACGCACCGAGCGCGACCAGGGCGGCCGGTACGGCGGCACCCGACAGCAGGGCGAGCGACGCGCCGACGGCCGACGGCGGACGCAGGCCGGCAGCCGAGCACGCGACACCGAGCAGGGACGCCAGGATCACCGGGTTGCGTACCGGCAGGAAAGCGATACGGCGGACCCGCACCCGCCCAGCCGGGTCGCTGTGCCGGTCCAGGGCGACCAGGATCACCGGCGTCACCACCAGCACCTGCAGCAACACCACCTCCGCCAGGAACGACACGTTGCCAAGAACCTGCGTGGCGATCGGGATGCCGAGGTTCGCCGAGTTCACGTACCCGGCGGCCATACCCCGGATCGGCCGTTCACCGGGCTCGCGATCGAAGAGCCAGCTCGCGCCCGCCCACCCCAAACCGACGACCGTGGCCGTGCTCACCCCAAAGGCGAGCAACGAGCGGCCGGCGAACCCAGAGAGCGGCATTCGGGACAGGGTCAGGAACAGCGCCGACGGCATCGCAAGGTGGAACACGAACCGGCCGAGCACCGAGGCCCCCGCCTCGCCCAGCAAGCCCCAACGACAGGCCGCGTAGCCCAGCGAGGTAAGAACCCAGATCGGCACGAACGCCGACACCAATCTCACCCGGGCCTCCCCGGCGGGCCGGCGAAACGCCGGCCCAGGAACTGGCGAACGACCGGGGCGTACGAAAGATCGTGTCCGTGTTCGACGCTCATCAGCCCGCCAGTCGACGAAGGCACGCGCAACCCTCAAGATCCTAACGGTAACGACCAGGGGGGATGGCGTCCTGCGCCACGCGTGACACGCCCCGAGGCCGACGAACCATGCCGAGACGTCTGCTTGTGCCGCAGATCGCGCGACGCACGCTGCGCTCGCCACGCAACGAGGATCCGGTGTGCCGGGCCCCGCACCGAGCGTCGTGCCCGGGACGGGCGCTCACTCCAGGGTGCTCCGGTTGCCGTCGGGTTCGAACCGGTCGGTCCGGGGGAGCACCCGGCGACGGTTCCAGCTGGCGAGCGAATTCAACCCCAGGGCGTACGCGGCGGCGCTCACCAGCAGGGCCGCGCTGGCGCCGCGTCCCCAGTCGCCCACTGTCACGGGCGGTACGGCCCAGACATCCGTCGACAGTCCGGCCAGTGCGATCGCCGTGCCGGCCGCGATCGGTGGGACGGTCCACAGCAGCGCGTACGGCGCCGCGAACCGGTCGTCCTGCAGCAGTCCCGTCATGGTGGCGACGAACCAGCCGAGTAGGAGCAGGAGCACGAGCGGCCAGCGCGTCGCGGGTCGCCGCAGACGCTCCCCGAGCAGCGCGCCGAGGCCGACGCCGGCAGCGGCGTAGAGCGGGTAGGCGGCCACCTCGGACAGGAGGACCCGCACCAGGATCGGGTCGTCGAGTGCCGGGGTCGTGAAGGATCCGACCTCGCGGCCCCGGGCGAGCGGGTACGCGGCCGCGACGGCCACCCCGGCCAGGAGCACCGAGAGCGGGACCGCCACCGCCAGCGCCCTCGCCTGTGCGTACCGGGCGGCGAGGGCGGTGCCGGCCAGCAACGCCAGGACCTGCCCGCAGAGGAGCCCGGAGGTGTAGCGGAAGATGCGCGTGGCGTGCATCAGCTCGTGCTGCTGCGCCTCACCCTGCGCGTCGTTGTTGACGAAGAAGCCGTAGAACGCGTCGTTGAACGGCATGGCCACGAGCACGAGCAGCACCATCGCCGGCACCGACCAAACCGTCGGGTGCGTCAGGCTGCGCCGTAGCGCCGGCAGACGACGGCTTGCCATCCCCGGACGCATCCGGCAAGCCTGCCCGCCCCGCCCACGGTCGGGCAAGGCGATCGCCACCGGACCGTACCGACTCTCGGTGTGCGGTGGTGGCTGCCGGTCGCGGACGGCGGCTCACCGCTGCCGTCGGTGGTGTGTCCATCGCGCAGTGCAGGAGGCGGCTGGTCGGGGCTGTGGCGAGCGTAGCCGGGAGAAGAACGCCGACAGTAGGAAGACCGCGAAAATCAACAGGTTGAGGATCCACCGGGGGTCGTCGAGATGCAGCGCTGCGGTGAACTGGTCCTTCTCCGCCGCGGTCAACGCCGTGGTGGACCGCTCTGCCGCGGCGAAGTCCAGGCGGTCGGGGGCGAACACGAGGTAGGTCCAGATCCGGTGAACGAAGTAGAGCGCGGCCGCGGTGACGAAGAGGATCCGGCGGGTGCCGGGACGCCATCCGAGGACCAGCAGAACCGGGATGATGACGAGTTCGGTGGGGACGTTGGCCGCGATCGCGATGGGAATGCTGGGCAGGAACATCGTCACCATCGTCTCTCCGGTGATCGAGGAGCTTTCCAGCGCGGTTCCCAGCATCATCAGCCCGATCGCGCCACCGAACGCGAACAGTGCCATGGTTACGCAGCCCAGCGCGACGAGGCCGTCCTCCGCCCATGCGCTCAGCGCCGGCCTGCGGCTGATCCAGCGCGAGGCGAGCCAGATGAGGACCGCCCAGCCGGCTCCGATCAGCAGTGCGATCGGCAGTGGGAGGAACTCCATCAGGGACAGACCTTGCACCACGACCGTAAATGCCGCGACGAGGGCGAACGACGCGATCCGATCAATACGCTGCTTCATGCCCCGGGACGCTAGGAAGGACCGCCGGGTAAGGCATCTGCCGATGGGTCTACCGGCGGTTTAAAATGGGTTTAGTCGAGCAGACCGGCTTCGCGGGCGTGGGCAACGGCCTGCAGACGGCTCGCCGCCTCGAGCTTGCGGAAAATGTGGTTGAGGTGCGCCTTCACCGTGCCGGGCGCGACGAAAAGCATCTTGGCGATCTCCGCGTTGGTGTGGCCGGCCGCCAGGTGGTGCAGCACCTCCAGCTCGCGCGAGCTGAGCGTCCCGGCGGGCTTGCGCGGCACGGCGACCGGCGGCGGACCCTGGGCGGCGACGAGTACGGGCAGATCTGCTGGTGCCGTATGGGCCCGAGACGGTGCCGCAGGAACCCAGCGGACGGCCAGCACCGCAATCGCCAGCACGAACGCGCCGAATATCGGGATCACCCACCATTGTCCGCTGCCGTGCTCCACCATCGCGAACGACAGCCCAACGATCACGATCGCCCAGACGTAACAGCTGACCAGCACGGCGGCGATGGACAGGCGCCTGCGGATGGACGGTGATCGGAGCCAGGTGGTGACGTGCATCGGCAACTCCCCGAGGTCAGGAACCGCGTCGAGCCTAGCCTGGGAACTCCTGCTTCTCGCCGTGCTCCACCTTGAGGTTGCGGTGGCCGGTCACCGCTACCGATCTGCCACAGATCAGAACCTCAGGTCGGGCCCCTGGCTCCTGACGATGCGTCAAGGGTGCGCGCTCATGCCGCCTCAGCCCGTAGGCGGACCGCGTACCGTCGCCGCCGGTAGCAGAGCCTTGCTCGGCGCGGACGTTCGGTTCTGCCGATGAGCGGATGTCCCGCAGCTCGTTGAAAATGTCATGATCGGCGGTAATGAGCAGCAGGGATCATTCTGATTTCGTTCTCGGTGAGGCGCGTCGTCACCACCTGACGCAGGTGAACGGTGTGCTTCGTCGCCCTGGGATGTACGGCAGGGACGAGGTGGCTGAACGGCTTCTGCTGGAGGCGATGGCCGCCGTGGACGGGAGCCTGACGCGGTGGCGGGCGGAGTGCGAGGGACTACGCGACCGCGACGCGTTCACTGCGACGGGCGTCATGGGCGCTTACAGCACGATCCTGCCGGCAGATGCCGTGCGGGATGCCGCGTCCTCCGTCTACGCCGAGATCGCTCATCGCCTCGGCTGGCTCGAGCTGGATCGTGCGCTGTCCGAGGCGGAGTATCAGCAGCTGAGTGCCAACATCAGCTACGCGGCGACGCTGGTCGTTTCCCTGGTGATCGGTGCGTTGACGCACGTGCTGTGGGACTCGTTCACGCACGACGGGATGTGGGGCGCCGTCCACATCGGCTGGTTGGCGGAAACGCACCTCGGCACGCCGGGCTATCGCTGGATACAGCGTATGAGCACCGTCGTCGGAGCCCTCGTGGTCGTGGTCTGGCTGCTCCGGTGGTGGCGAAGGCAGTCGCCGGTGCCTGAGCAGCGGCCGGCCGCCAATCGGGTACTCATGGTGGCCGCCTGGCTGACCATCGGGCTCGCCGCCGTCGGCGGTGCCGCCCTGGCCGCCGCCCAGGACGTGACCCCGCAGCGAATGGTGTTCCTCGCCGTCACCCAGGCAGGCGGCGCCGGTCTAACGGCCGCGATCGTCCTCGCCGCAGGCTACGCCGTCCTGGCCCGGCACGACCAACCAACCCGATGACCGACCAGAAGCTCAGCCACTGAACCGGAGGGCTCACCCGGTAACGCCTTCAGCAACGACACCCGCTTCTGCCGCCGAGGGCACTGCGTGGTTGCTGCCTGAGCCGTATCGTCGATTTATGGATGGTGCCGGGGAGTCGTTGGATGTCGACGATGTGCTTGTGGTGATCGAGCATCCGTTCGGCGAGGTAGAGGCTTCCTTGGCGGAGTGGATCGCGACCGGCCCGGGCCCGCGTCGCTTCGTTCGACCGGTGCGGGCGCGTTCTCGGTCGACCGGGCGGCGTCTGCCGTTGTCGGTGATCCCCCTGCAGTACCGCAACAACGCACAGTCCCGACGCGCGATCGCCGCCGGGCGCCTCGACGATCCTTGGCCGGGCGCCACAGGCTAGCCGACAGCAACGACCGGCATCGGTCCGCCATGGAGGTCGCCGAGACGCACTCTTCTGCCGCTGTCCGCTCACAAAGGGCTCGGGGAACACCTCGCCATTGGCGAGGCGTCCCCCGGACTCGGCCCGGCTCGAGCGGGCTGCCACCCTCTCCTGCGGGATCGCGGGGGCGGTCATCCGGAGCCACCGCACCTTGGGCGAGGACGGGAAGAGCTTAGGGGCGCCGATGACGCACGCACATGCCACCGACCGCGCGTTACAGAACGTGACTTAGGACGGCAGCATCCAGCGGGATCGTGGCGTTGAGGGCGCACGTCGTCCTGCGGTTGTCATAGGCGTGGTCGTGCGCGCCGTCCAGTGGTGCGGACGGCGCGCACGGTGCGGGATCGACGATCAGAACGTTCCGGCGCTGATGTCGGCCACCGTCACGCGGGAGACCGTGAAGGTTCCCGCGAAGGAGGTTCCTGTCTCCGCGGAGGTCACCTTGGACGTGACAGGTACCCCGGTCTGAGCGTTGATGGTCAGCACGTGTCGGGTGTCGTCTCCGAACACCCTCGCGGTGATGGTCAGGGTGGGCTGCCCGCCGGTCGTCGAATCCACGACGGTGACATCGGGGATGGTGGAGATCAGGCGGAGCACGCCGGCCCGTACCTTCGGGTCGCCTCCCCCTGCGGAGAGCACGTCGACGCTGTTGACCCAGAGGTGGTTGGCCGCGATCTTCTCCCGATCCTCATCGGTAAGCGGCGCCGGGTTTGTGACCCCCTTCTGCCGAAGGATCTCCGTTCGGTCCTGCTCGGCGTCGGTAGGGGGCTTTCCCTCGTCGTACACGGAGTTGATCATCTGTTCCCGGGCTTTGGCCAGGTCACCGGCTGCCGCGTACCGCGCCGCCGCCACCCCTCGGGTGTGGAAGCCGTTGCCGAGGTTCTCGCCACGAGCGATCACCCGTGGGAGTTCGTCCCTGGCCTCCGTGTAGTAGTACTCCCCGCTGTCGGTGTACAGGTGGTAGCGGGTACGAGATGGGACGGTGCCCCGACGGACATCGACCTTTTCGACGATCAGCGAGGCGTCGCCCGGCAGCGGAGCGTCGTCCGCGGTGAGGTTGGTTGCCAGGGACACGAGCCTGGTGTTGCCGGCCGATGCCGGGGAGGCGGCCCCGGCCTGACTGTCCGGGACGGTCGGAGCCGGGGCCGTGCCGGCTCCCGTGGCCATCGGCAGTGCCAGCGCGAGCGCTGCCACGGCCGCGACGCCACCGCCGGCGGCCAGGCCGAGCGCGTGGCGCTTGCGCCGCCGGGCTCGGCCGCGCTGCTCGATCGCCTCGACCGGGCGATCCATCTGTACGTCGGAAAGGGTCTGTTTCACCGCGTCCCACACCTCATCGTCGTTCATGGTCGAATCTCCTAACGGGCTGCGGGCGCGAGCTGCGCCCGCAGGGTTGCGGTGGCACGGGACAGATGGACGGCTACGGTTTGGGCGGAGATGCCCAACACCGCAGCCACGGACCTGGTGTCCAGGTCGAGCCAGATACGTAACACGACCACCTCACGCTGCCGCTGCGGCAGCCGGCGAACGGCGGCCAGCAGGGCGTCGTCCATGCCGAGGTCGTCCTCGATGAGGGACGGCCGCTCATGCCCGTCGAGGGCCACCTCCCGCCGGCGTCGCCGCCACCAGGACACCCGGATGTTGAGGGCGGTGCGCACCACCCATGCCGCCGGTGCCGGATGGTGGCTCAGCTTTGGCCAGGAGGCCCAGGCTCGCGCGAACGCCTCAGCGACCAGATCCTCAGCCAGCGCGCGATCGCCCGTACCAGCTAGTACGGCACGCAGGCAGTTGTCCCGGAAGCGCTGATAGAAGTCCGCGAAGTCCTTCCGTTCTCGTTCCACACGGGGTTCACGCACAAGCGACCCGATCCATTTACCCCCGCACGGAAGATCTTCCGTGGATCATGAGGATGGCGGTGACAAATGTGTTGAACCCTACGCGAACTCACCGCCGGAGTAGTCATCAGCCGGTCTCGGCGAGCAGCTGTTCGGAAACCTCTGCCCCGATTCACCGCGGCCGTTTGTCCTCGACGTGTACGACGTCAAGCTCATGGCCGTCCTGGTTCCGCTTTGTGCGTCCGTACAGACCAACGGCCAGATCGCTGTTGTCCGAGACCTCGTCGGGCCCTACGTAGGTCAACACGTCGTTGTGGTGGCTGGAAACCACCCATCCGGGACCAGGATCGAGGGTGATGGTACTGAAGTCTCCGGCAGGTGAGCCGGCGTGGACGGGGCCGTACTCGCGCAGGATGTCGACGGCCCGGGCGGCGAGGTCAACGCTGGGTCCGGGGTTTGGTAGTACGACGCACGTGCCGTGGGCGAACGCGACCCAGGACTTTCCGTCGCCTCGGATGATGCGACGCCAGGTTCCGGCCAGATCTTGCTCGGACATGACGATGATCATCCCTGAGTTGACGCACCGGCGCTACCGCCAGGGTGCCCGGCGGACACCTCCGTCCGGACGGCAGTGGTCCCGGCGCGCTAACGGATGAGGCAGAACGGGTGGCCGGCCGGGTCTGTGAAGACTCTGAAGCGTTCACCGCCGGCTCTGAGCCGGCGGGCGCCCAACTCCACTGCCCTGGTCTCGCCTGCGTCGAGATCGTCGACGAGGAGGTCGAGATGGGCTTGCTGTGGGTACGCCGGATCCGGCCAGCGGGGCGGGTTGTAGTCGCTGATCCGCTGGAACATCAGGCTCTTACCGTCACCGGCGACGAGCGCGCCCTCGGGGCCGTCGTAGGTGACCTCCATACCGGTGAGGCTGGCGTAGAAGCGGGCCAGCGCTGACGCGTCGGGGGCGTCGATCGTCACCGCGAACAGCCTCATCACCGGCCCGACGCCGTCCGCCTGGCAGAGATCGAACGGATGACCGGCCGGGTCGGCCAGGGTGATCCAGCTAGGACCGTCGGTCAACCGGACCGCACCGAGGGCGACGGCCCGTTCGGCCTGCGCCTGGGGATCGTCGGTCTGCAGGTCCAGGTGGAACTGTTGCGGGCGTTCCTGCCCAGGCCACCGCGGCCCGACATGGTCAGGTGCGCGCTGAAATTCGATCTCCTGACCGTCCGGAGTCCGAATGCCGAACCGGTCAGGATCCTGACGGACGATGTCCCAGCCGGCCAACTCGGCATAGAACAAGCCGACCATGGCGATATCCGCAGCGTCGAAGATGGCCAGGTCCAGGCGAGCTGTCACGGTCATGGCCACATCGTGCCCCAGCCCACCGACACGATCCGCAGGACTGCCCGTGCGCCTCATCGAATTGAGTGTCAATCCGCCAGTGGTGCCGGCGACGGCGACCCTACGAGGCCGGCCGACTTTGATGTTGTGCACCGGTTTGTCGGTGGTCCGTCGGACGGTGTGGATGCCGTAGGAAGGTGGTTACCGCCTGTCGGAAGTCGTGCGGGTTCTCGACCCAGGGCAGGTGGCCGGAGCCGGCGAGGCTCACCCGTCGACTGTTTGGCAGCGCTTCGTGCAGTGTGTCGACGGCCCAGCGGGGACGGATGTCCTCGGTGCCGTCGATGATCAGTACGGGTAGGTCGAGCGTTCGGCACCGCACGATCAGGTCGGAGTCCTTGAGTTCGTGCTTGACCTCGGCGTTGAGGGCCTGGTTGCAGTCCTGGTTGATGCCCAGCCATGGGGTGGCCATGTGTTCGGCGTGCCGCAGGGCGGTGGACTGGTCGGCGAAGTCGGCCGACCATTGCAGTACCGCCCGTTCGCGTTGTTGCGCGGGCGTGCGGGCGTGGACGCCGAGCGCCTCCCAGCGGTCCAGGTGGTGTCCGAGGCGCTGTCTCAGGTTCCGTTCGTAGTGCGGGTGCCAGCGGCGTTCGGGGTCGATGCCGGTTCCGGACACGTAGATCAGGTGGCTGACCCGGTCGGGGTGCTCGATGGCGTACCGCAACGCCAGGTGCGCACCCCACGAGTGGCCCAGCAGCGCCATGCCCGGTCCGGCCAGTTGGTCGCGTACCGCGTCGAGGTCGGCGACGAAACGGGCCACGCTGTACGGTCCGCGCCGCTGCGAGCGTCCGCAGCCGCGTTGGTCCCAGCGGATGGTGTGGGCATACTCGTCGAGCAGTCGGGCGACCGGGGCGAGGTAGTCCCACAGACCCGGACCGCCGTGACAGAGCACCAGCGGCGACCCGACGCCGGACTGATCGGCCCACAGGTGGCAGTTGTCGTCGCTGCGCACGTCCAGGCCCATGGCGACAGTATCGCGGCCTGTGCCGGACCGAATCCCAAGACGTCGGCGGTCCGACAGCCGATGGTCCAGCTGGCGTCGGCGGTAGTCGGTGGCCACGGCGATGACGAGCGGACCCCAGGCGAGCAGCGGGGCGTAGTACCGGAGCATCTCCCAGCCGGGAGCGGGATGGTACGGCTCCTCCCGGCCCGTCCCGAGTGCGCCCGGGGGTACGAAGTTGAACATCTGGTTCAGTACGAAGTAGCCGCAGATGGCGACCAGCAACCAGCCGCCGGTCAGGGCGGCGACCACGACGGGGCGCGCCGGGATCCACCGGCCGCCGAGCACGGGTACCCAATGGGGCACCCGTTGTCCCCAGCGGTGCACCAGCCCGAGCGTCGCCAGCGCCAGCCCCGTCGACAGCGCGGACAAGAAGATCATGTACCACGTGGTGACGGTCTCGTCCGTGATCAGCAGGGACAGCCGCCAGAGCGCGGACGGCAGGACGCAGAGCGGGACGGCGTAGGCAGCCCAGACCGCCCACGGTGACGGTGCGGCGGCCCAGCCGCGGCCGGGTTCAGTGGTACGCATGACCATGCCGATCGGTCGGCGGGATGGGGAACTGTGACGGACTCCCTGTCAGGCCGGTGGCGAGGGTGTAGCCGGCGGGGATCACCGCCAGGAGCCGGTGAACCGTCGCCCAGCCGCCAGCGGTCGGGTGGCGGGCAGGGACGCGGACCGCACGCCCGATCAGCACCGCGAGGGCGGCACCGACTCCCACCGCTCCCGACCCCGCCCATGTGGGCAGCGTCGCGCACGCCAGCGCCCACGCGCGGATCCGGGCGACAGATGTCGCTGTCACCGCCCGGGCTGGCAGTACCGTCAGTCATCAACCAAGGGTCTCCGGTGACGTACGGGCTCTCCTCCCCGGCAACGGTGAATGCGCTCCCTCGGCCGGGGGAGCGGCCCTCCGGTGTCCCGTTGCGCCTCCCGGAGGCCTCCTGCGACCCGGCCGACCAGAAGCGGCCGGCAGCAATCGAGACTCGGGATCAATTCGGGCCGATCGGTCAGGGCCGCTGTTCGGTCGACGGGGTGATCAGCTCATCTGCGGCCCAACGCGCAACGCCGGCGGGGAAGGGTGCCGGCAGGGCGAGCACGATGTGCTCGAAACCAGCATCGCTTGGCATGGGGCTGTTCCTCCTTTCGGCGGAGCCTTGACGGTTTGGCCGTGGCGGGTCAGCGGCAGACGGTCGCGCGGGCGCACGCCCGTCTGCCGGCTGGTCGCTGCCATTGGGAGTGGTCAGCGGCGGCGCAGCGCCGGCTCGAGCAGAGCGGGCGGGGTGTCGTTCTTCTCCTGAGCGGCGAGGTCGATGCCGGGAGCCACGATCGCGTCGATCGCGTCGAGGATGTCGGCCGAGAGCACCGTGTCCGCCGCGGCGAGCTGCGAGCCGAGGTGGTCCATCGTGCGGGGGCCGATGATCGCGCTGGTCACGCCCGGATGCGCGGTGACGAAGCCGAGCGCGAGCTGGATCATGCTGAGGCCGGCCTCGTCGGCGACTGTGGCGAGTTGTTCGACGGCGTCGAGCTTGGCGCGGTTGGCGGGGATGCTGACGTCGAAGCGCTGTTGCATGAAGCTGGAGCGGTTCGTGCTGATTTCCTGGCCGGCGCGGATCGCGCCGGACAGCCAGCCCGATGCCAGCGGGCTCCAGGCGAGCACGCCCATGCCGTACTCCTGTGTCACGGGCAGCACGTGGGTCTCGATGCCACGCTGCAGGATCGAGTAGTTCGGCTGCTCGGTCACGTACCGGCTCAGACGTCCCTCGCGGGCGGCCCACTGCGCCTGCACGATGCGGTAGGCGGGGAAGGTCGAGGAGCCGAAGTAGCGGATCTTGCCGGCGCGCTGCAGGTCCGTCAGCGCCGACAGCGTCTCGTCGTCGCTGGTCGTCGGATCCCACCGGTGCATCTGGTAGAGGTCGACGTGGTCGACGCCGAGGCGGCGCAGACTGTTCTCCAGTGCGGTGACCAGCCAGCGGCGGGAGCCGCCCCGCTGGTTGGGGCCGTCGCCCATCGGCAGGGTCGCCTTGGTGGCCAGGACGACGTCGTCGCGGCGGCCGGCGATGGCCTTGCCGACCATCTCCTCGGACTGGCCGCCGCTGTACGCGTCGGCGGTGTCGATGAGGTTGATCCCCGCATCGAGTGCCGCGTCGACGATGGCGGTGGCGTCGTCGACGGTGGTGTTGCCGATCTTGCCGAAGTTCATTGCGCCGAGTACGAGGGTGCTGACCTGCACACCAGTGCGACCCAAGGGGCGGTACCGCATGACTGTTCTCCTCACAGACGTCCGGCGGTGTTGGTTTGGTGGCAGCCCGCCCGGTTCATTATGCTGAGCAAGCGGAGCGGCGTTCCGGTAAACACGATACGGAACAACGTTCCGGATGCCAAACGAGGTGACGGAGGTAACTCGACGTGGCCGATGCCGACAGCGGCTCGGAGCAACCGGTCCCGCGCAAGCGGGCCGACGCCCGGCGCAACGAGAGGGCCCTGCTCGACGCCGCCGCCGCGGCGTTCGTCACCTCCGGCGTCGACGTCCCCGTGCGGGACATCGCCGCGCGGGCGGGCGTCGGCGTGGGCACGATCTACCGCCACTTCCCCAGCCGGGCCGACCTCATCGTCGCCGTCTACCGGCACCAGATCGAGGCGTGCGCCGAGGCGGGGCCGGCCCTACTGGCCGACAGCGACACACCGCACGCCGCCCTGGCGCAGTGGATCGACCTGTTCGTCGACTTCCTGGTCACCAAGCACGGCCTCGCCGCCGCGCTCCAGTCCGACGACGCCGCCTTCCAGACCCTGCACGCCTACTTCCTCGACCGGCTCGTCCCGGTCTGCGACAAACTCCTCGACGCCGCTGTCGCCGCCAACGAGATCCGCCCCGACATGGACGCCTACGGACTGCTACGCGGCGTCGGCAATCTCTGCATCGGCGCGGGCAACGACCCTCGATACGACGCACGCCGCCTGGTCGACCTCCTCGTCGCCGGGCTTCGCGTCCGCTAGCTTGATCCGGTAGGCCGCGAACCGGCGGCGGGGAAAGCTGCCGCCGTCACGTCGCGCAGGACTTGCCGACGGGTACCCCGAGCAGCCGGGCGGCCAGGTGCAGCCGCTCCGCACGGACGTCCCGCAGCGGCGGGAGCAGCAGTGTGGTCATCCCGACCTCGACGGCACCGCCGTCGTAGCCATGCCGGTCGCCGACCATCAGGGTTCGCTCGGGCGGAACGCCGATTTCGTCGGCGGCGCGCCGGAAGATCGCTGGATCCGGCTTCTGGACCCCGTGCTCGTACGAGAGCACGAAGGCGGAGACGACGTCGGCGATGCCGGCGGCGGCGAAGGCCGGGCGCAGGTCGAAGTGAATGTCACTGACCACTCCGATCGGCAAACCATGCTCGGCGATCCCCCGGAGCACCGGTACCGCGTCCACCGCGAACGGGTTGTGGGTGGCGTCGGACTCCACCGAGTACAGCGCCTCGGACAGGGCGGGATCGAGCCCCGCGTCTGCGAAGACCCGGTGGTACGTGTCGCGATGAAAAACGGCGTCGCAGTCGAGCCCCGGCGGATCCAGCCGGTTCGGTTCTCCCGCCGCGCCGACGATTGCCGCCATGATCCGGCGTACGACGACCGTGTGGTCATCGCGACCCAGCTGCCGCAGCGCCGTACGCACCCAGTCCTCGTAGCCCAGTGTGGTGACGAGGGTGCCCCGCCAGTCGAATAGCACCGCCCCGAAGTCCGTCACGCCTCCGCCTTCGCTGCGGCGCACACCGGGCTGGCCGGCCGCTGCGGCGTCATCACGGCGACCGCCGACGGGGTCTGCGCCGGCCCCGCCGTCGACGCTGTCCCCGATGAGCACCATACGACCCGGGTCAACGCCCAGTCTTTCGAGATGACGCCTCAAATGCGGGGCCTCTCGGGTCGGCTCCGACCCGGCCGTGCCGTCCATACGGGCGAATTACCCGTACGCGCCGTGGAGGCACCGATCGAGCCGTTCCTGTTCCTGCTCCGTCAGCGTCCGCCCGGCGAGCAGGTCGTAGCACGATCTGCTCGGATATACCGTGCTCGTGGCCGTGGAACGGCAGCACGGGCCTGATCCACTGGGCGTACGCGACGGCGCGGGCCGCTACAGAAATCACGCGTCGATGGTAGGCAGTCCGGGTGCCCTTCCGCTGTCCCGCCATAGTAGGCGGGAGCCACGGCCCCCGCGAGTGAGGACACGACGAGGCTCAGGACGATCGCGTACGCGCTGCCCCGGCCGTAGTGCCGTGCGCCGCCGCGGCCCGCGTAGTAGATGCGCGCGCTGTGTGCGTGGTGGGGTGGCACGTAGCTCGGGGTGTGCATGCCGCCCGCGTCCCACGCCCCTTTGGGCGGGTCGGTGCTGATCGGACGCCGGTCGAGCACCCAGCCGGCCTGCTCTGGTCCGGTGTTGGCGGGCAGGCGTGCCTGGTAGAGCCGGTTACGGAAACTGGTGGAGAACCCGCCGATGAACATGACCCAGCGGCCGTCGATCAGATGGACGTCGGGGTCGCTCAGCCCGAGGAGCCCGCTCGGCATTTTGGTACCGAGCATGTCCCAGATCGGTTGCCCGGTGACCAGAGCCGGCGCAAATGCCATGGCAGACTCCTCAGTGAGCGCGCCTCAGCGCGGACTCCCCTGAGCGCCAGGTAGGTCACCGTGAGCCTGTCGGTCTGCGCGACGCGACGCACCATGCCGGCTCGTTCGCACCCGGCTCGCTGACCCCGACGCCAGTGCGGTCAGCTGGCAGCGACACGAACGGCTCGCGGCCCGGACATCGACGACCGACCCGCCGTCGTCAACAGCGTCCTGCGGCGTTTCCTTCTGTTCAGCTCCGCGTTCTGAGGTAGGTTCGCCGCCGCGACCGCCGAGGACGGGGAGGGGCAGCGGAGGATGGACGCCGGTACGGAGGAACTGCGGGACGCGCACAATGTGTTGTCGGAGTGGTATGCGGAGAACCTGGTCGGGGTGCTGGAGAGCATGCCGGTCGAGCGGACGATGCTGGACCTGTTCGCCGAGCTGACCTTGACGGTGGGTGTGGAGGTCGCGGACGTGGGCTGCGGCACCGGACGACTCCTTCCGTACCTCGCGGGCCGGGGCCTGTCGCCGTGCGGGGTGGATCTGTCGTCCGGGATGGTGGAGGTGGCGCGGCGGGAGCATCCGGGTTTCGGGTACGCGGTCGCGGATCTGCGGGAACTGCCGTTCGGGGACGCGTCGCTGGCCGGGGTGGTGTGCTGGTATTCGTTGATCTTCCTGGCGCCGGACGCCCGGGTACGGGCGTTCGCCGAGCTGGCCCGGGTCGTGCGGCCGGGCGGCTACCTGGTGGCGGCGTTCAAGCACGGCGACGGGACGGGGCATCGTAACGCTCCCGGTAGCCGCGTCGGCAGTCTCGGCGTCGACTTCGATCGGTACTGGCTCTCGGCCGGCGAGATGGAGGACCGGTTCTCCGCGGCCGGGTTCGCCCTGGTCTTCCAGGGCAGCACTCCGCCCGAGGAGGCAGAGCCGCCGTACGGGTACATGCTGGTCCGCAAGACCGGCTCCAGGGCCGCGTAGTGCGGGGATTCGCCGCGAGTCGGGTTGGAGGCAACGGCTGAGGGAAGGATCAGCCGGGAACCGTGCACAAGCCGAGCCCTCCTGGTCGACCTCGACGCACCCGATGCCGTGACCGTGTACCTGTACGCCAGGGCGTTCCAGTTCCCGCCGAAGTAGCTGGGGAACCGGTCAGATCGTGTGCCGGACGATGGGGGGCGTCACGCCGCTGATGCTGCCGGTCTCAGGCGTATCGCTCGACGAGCGCGTTGCCGATCGAGGCCAGGTGGTCGCGCACAGCCGGCGGGCCGGTGACGTCGATCCATTCGACGAGCCCGGCAAGCTCGCCGGCGAGGGTGTGTTCGTCGTTGCCGCGGATCACGACCTCGATGCGGCCGTCGGTCGTGGCGCCTCCGACTTCGAGCCGACCGCCGAATCCGATCCGGAGTATGCCTATCGCCTGGGGCGCGCACACCGCCCGGGCTTCGAGAGGTGTTCGTTTGCGGTCGACGTCGTCGGCGATCGCGCGCCAACTCTCGGCGAGGTCGAAGTCCTCCGGCCGGTGCACCGGGTCGCCGGTCGGGTCGGCGGATGACACGCGGTCGATCCGGAAGGTCCGCCGACCGGCCTCGGCGTTGGCGACGAGGTACCACGACGGGCCTTTGGCGACGATGCCCAGCGGGTGGACGGTTCGCACGGTACCGGTGCCTTCCCGGTCGACGTAGCCGAGCCGGACCTGGACGCCGCGGATCACCGCGTCCTGGAGCGCGTCGAGGAAGCGGGGTGGTCGGGGCTCGATCCGGCTCGCTCCCCATCGTCGCGGGTCCAGGACGCGCGACGACGCTGCCGCCTCGGCCTGCATCCGGAAGGGTTCCGGTAGGGCGTGGACGAGCTTGCGTAGCGCCGTTTTCACGGCCGGCGTCGCCGCCGAGGCCGGGCCGGCGACCAGGAACAGGGCACGGGCCTCACTCGCGGTCAATCCGGACAGGTCGGTGCGGGCGCCGCCCACGAGGCGCCAGCCGCCGCCCCGGCCCTGGATGGCGTACACCGGCACCCCGGCCATGCCCAGGGCGTCGAGGTCGCGACGGGCGGTGCGTTCGGAGATCTCCAACTCTCGGGCGACCTCCGCTGCGGTCACCTGCTCACGATGTTGCAGCAGCAGGAGGATTGCCATCAACCGGTCGGCTCGCACTCGGACAACTCTCCCAGGGAAACCGGTCAGGAGGTGACCGGTTTCGCCGTGCAGGATGCCGGCATGACTACCGATTTTCCCGAGCCCACCCGAGTTTCGGTCAACGGTGTGGAACTGGAGGTGTTCGAAGCCGGCCGGCGGAACGCGGGGAACCCCGTCGTGCTGTGTCACGGCTGGCCGGAGCACGCCTTCTCCTGGCGCCATCAGATGCCCGCCCTCGCGGCGGCGGGCCACCACGTCATCGTTCCGAACCAGCGGGGTTACGGCAACTCGTCCCGACCGACCGACGTCACCGACTACGACATCGCACACCTGTCGGGTGACCTCGTCGCACTGCTCGATCACTACGGATACGACGATGCCACCTTCGTCGGTCACGACTGGGGCGCGGCCGTCGTGTGGGGCCTGACCCTGTTGCATCCGGACCGGGTCAACAAGGTGATCAACCTGAGCCTGCCGTACCTCGAGCGCGGCGACCGACCCTGGATCGAGTTCATGGAGGAGACGCTCGGTAGCGACTTCTACTTCGTCCACTTCAACCGGCAGCCGGGCGTCGCGGACGCCGTGTTCGAGGAGAACACGTACCAGTTCCTGCGGAACCTGTACCGGAAGGACGTGCCCCCCGCAGAGCCGCGACCGGGCAACGCGTTGATCAACCTTGCCAGGATGGAAACCCCACTCGGTCAACCCATCATGAGCGACAGCGAACTGGCCGTCTTCGTCTCCGCCTTCGAATCAACAGGGTTCACGGGCGGCATCAACTGGTACCGCAACCTGGACCGCAACTGGCGGTTGCTGGCGGACGTGGACCCCGTCATCCGGCAGCCCGCCCTCATGATCTACGGCGACCGCGACACGGTCGCGAGATCTGAAAGACTGCCACAATTCGTGCCGAACGTGGACGTGGTCAGCCTGGACTGCGGTCACTGGATCCAGCAGGAAAAGCCGGAAGAAACGAACCAGATAATCCTCAAGTGGCTGGACCAGCGGGATGTCGTCTAGCGCAGCAGGAGATCTGAACCGCCCCGGACCCTGTGGAGGCTCTACAAGATCCGGGCGGTCCAGGGGCCCGCGCTTCGGCTCAATCTTGCGTGAAGCGGGCACCAAGAAGGTGCCCCAGTGCGGGGCCGAGGATCTCGTGTGCCGGATCGACCTTCAGCCACAGCAACTTGTGGCGGCTGCCGTCACTCATCCTCAGCGCCAGCCGATCCGTCAGGATTCCGCGGTGCAGCCGGGCCTCAGCTACCTCATCGAGTGGGATCACCTTGTTGGTCCGGTGCGCGGACGCGATGTCCCGCAGAGCCAAAGACGACGACGGCACCTCGGGCAGCGGGACGGGGACCGTACGGCCGTCCTTGTTGGCGCGTGTCTCGCGGAGGGTCAGCCGACGTCGGACCAGATGACGTGGCAGCAACCACAGCTCACCATGGATCCAATCGGCCCATCCAGTCGTGCAACTCCTACTGATCAGCCGTGCTGCTTCGTCCACGGTGACACGCTAACGAACCGCGATGGGTAACCTGCCTCGCGTACCGTCACCTCAGTGCGGCACGACGGCGATGACGTCGATCTCCACCAACATGCCGGGCAACGCTAGCGCGGGTACCGGGATCAGGGTCCACGCCGGCTTGCGGTCACCCCACACCCGACCGAACTCCTGTTTCACCACTGTGAACTTCTCCTCGTCGTGATCGACGACGAGCAGGTTGAACTTGGCCACGTCGGACATCGCGGCGCCGGCGGCGGCGAGCACCGTCTGCGTGTTCGTCAGCGCTTGCCTGAGCTGCGTCTCGAAGTGCTCCGACAGGACGCCGTCCTCGGTCTCCCCGCCCTGGCCCGCCGGAAGGACCATCCGCCAGCCCGCCGGGAACACCGCGAGATGCGAATAGGCGTTCGGCCGTGGATCGTAGAGGCCCTTCGGGTTGATGAAGGCGAGCCTGTCGATGTCCCCGCTAAGAACGGCATCGGTCATGTCACTCTCGCCTCTCTGCCCCTACGGTCTCGGACGTCCACCCGCCACCGGCCGACGATAGTTCGGCCAGGGCGGTGAGAATCGCCGACCGCGACTGGAGGCTCGAGACGTACCTGATCGGGTGTGCCTGGCCGCAGAGGTCTCGGGGATTACCCGCTCTGCCGAGCCGACGCGGTTTCCTCCTCGAAGTGGTTCACCTCGGGTGGCTCGGTGGTAGCCGGCTCGGCGTGCCAGCCAGACGGAGCTGCGTGGCATGGTAGGGACATGTGCAGAAACATCCGCGTGCTTCACAACTTCGAACCGCCGGTGACCGACGATGAGATCGAAGCCGCCGCCCTCCAGTACGTGCGCAAGGTCAGCGGCGCGACGCGGCCCTCGGCGGCCAACGAGGAGGCGTTCGGTGAGGCGGTCCGCGCCGTCACGGCGGCCACCCGGACACTACTGGACAGCCTCGTCACGAAGGCGCCTCCCCGCGACCGGGACGTGGAGGCGGCCAAAGCGAAGGCGCGCGCGGCCGAACGGTACGGGTCTCCATCGATCGCCTCGCGCTGACCGGCACCGCAGGTAGCTGCCGGTCGGTTACCTGTGAGTCTCTCGTCAACGGCGGCCGTGACCTGGTCGTCACCATCCGTACTGTGGCTCGGGGCGTATAGCCGCCTACTGTCGGGTGAGAAGATCGCGGCGTTCGGTGTCGATCGTGGCGAGTCTGGCGCGTACCTGGTTTGCCCGTTGCTCCAGCCGGGCTTGCACCTGGCGCACCAGTTGCATGGACCGGGCGACGTTCTGCTCGGCCTGCTTGATCCGGTCTCGTACCGCGAGGTCGGTGAAGATGTTGTCGAACCAGACGTCGACGAACCGGGTCAGGCCGTCGACTGCCAGCTGCGGGGCCGTGAGCGCCACCCCTGGGACGTCGGCGAGTTCGGTGCGCAGCACGGCGAGGCAACGATCGGCATGGGCTGCGGCCTGTGCCGCCTCATCCAGCCGGGAGTGTTTGATCGCGCTGCTGATCGCACCGCCGCCGAAGAACGTGTCATAGGTCGACCAACCGGACGCGTTACCGAGCTTGTCCCGTACCTGAGACAGGGCGTGCCATGCGGTGTGCGCGGCCCGGATGGCCTCGCTCACCTCACGCGTCTCACCGGTGAGCCGGCCCCGCTCGTCGGCCAGCTCCATCAGCGGCGCACGGCGCGGGTCTCCGGAGTCGCGCAGGTATCGCTCCTTGTCGTCGAGTACGGCGGCATAGGTGCTCGGCGCTGCGGCGAGCTGACGCAGCCGCGCCTCCGCCGCGGTGTGCTCCCGCCGTATCGCCGCAAGCCGGCCCTCGGCCTCGGCCACCCGATAGCGTGCGGCCTCGGCCTCCGCACGTTCACGCGCCAGCGTGTCGTCACGGGCGCCGCGCAACGAGACCAGCACCCTGGTCAGGGAGAGACCCTCCAACCGCTCGACATCCTCCTGCTCGCGGGCGTGCCGTGCGCGCAGTGCGGCGAGCTGCGCGGTCATCTCCTCCATCCGCCGGCGCAGCTCCGCACTACGCCGGGTGGTCATCTCGTACTCACGGAGCGCTTCGGCGGCCGAAGCCAGCTGTTGTTCGATGTCGTCAGCCATACGACCCATCTGACGACAGCGGTGCAAGGGCACCGTTGGCGGCTCATCCGGCCGGCGCGGTCGCGGGTGACCGGGCGACGGCCACCGGAGTGGTGGGATTCTGGATGGTGCCGGACGTCGATCCTCTGAAAGACGCCGCCTAGCTCACCGTGGCGCGGGCGGCGGTGTCGATCAGGTCGGCGACGGCGCCGGGGTGGGAGACCGCGACGGCATGTGACGCCTCGACCTCGACCATCGTCGACCCGGCGCGTTCGGCGACGAAGCGCTGCAGTTCCGGCTGGATGCCCTGGTCCTTGGTGGTGATCAGGGTCCAGGTCGGAATGGTCTTCCAGGCCGTCTTCGTCACGCCCTCCTGCTGGGCGCTGGCGGCGGCGGGCCGCTGCGTGGCCGCCATCAGCTCGGCCATCGCGGGTTCCACGTCGCCGGCGAAGACCTCGGGGTACCTGTCCTGGTCGACGTACAGGTCCATGCCCGTCTCACCGTCGGCGAGGGTGAACGGCACGCTCTTGATGGCCTCGAAGAGCGGGCTGCCCTGGAATTTCGCGCCCAGGGCTGCCACACTCTCACCGACATCCGGGCTGACGCTGGCGACGTACACCAGAGCCTTGACGTTGGCGGCGCCGTCCGCGGCCTCGGTCATCACCACTCCGCCGTATGAGTGCGCGGCCATGACGACCGGTCCGGGAACAGAGTCCACGAAGGAGCGTACGTACGCCGCGTCCTTCTGGACACCGCGAAGCGGGTTGGCGAAGGCGACGACCGGATATCCCCGACGCTTGAGGTCGGCAACGACCCCGTTCCAACTCGACGAGTCGGCGAACGCGCCATGGATGAGCACGATTGTCGGCTTGTCCTGGCCGGACGTATCAGCAGCGGCGTTCACGTCACGTCCTTTCGGGGCCGCACTGCCCCGAATGCCGGGTCAGCATGGTCGGTCGGCGGGCGGTCATCTGCAACACGCAACGGTCCGCACCACCTGCCAGGTGCGCGGCGCAGCCTCCAATATTCAGGACGCATACGGCCGGTGTCAGCCAGACACCGAAACCGCGTCCGCGACGGGGCGATCCTGCGGGAAAGCGGCGTTCTAGCATCGAGCGGTGGAATCGTCCCTTGACACCCTGCCGAAGATCGGCGCACCCGCGACGCGGGCGCTGAACGCCGCCGGCTACACCGCCCTACGCCAGCTCGCCGATGCGCCGCGTGCAGAGCTTGCCAGGTTGCACGGCGTGGGGCCGAGGGCACTGGACATCATCGAGACGGCCCTCGAACAGCACGATCTTCGGCTGAGCTGACCCGAGGCACCCCATCCTGCCGGGTTCCGCGCTCACTGGTGCAGATGTGCGCGCTGGCCCTCGCGGTCGAAGATCATGATCAGCTCGGCGGGCTCGTCGAGCGCTGTCATCGAGTGGGGTGTCATCGTGGAGAACTCGGCCGCCTCGCCCTTGCCGACCTCGATCTGCCGTTCGCCGAGCCACAGCAGCACCCTGCCGTCGAGCACCAGGAACCAGTCGTACCCCGGATGGACCCGCTGGGCCGGCATCGTCGCCTCGGGTTCCAACCGGACCTTTATCGCCATGGTGCGCCCGTCGGCGCGGCTCAGCGGCCAGGTGGTGCGCGAACCCGAACGGTGCTGAACGGGACGGATCACCACGTCCTCGTCGCTGGTCGCCTCGAAGAGGACGTCGAGGCTGACCTGTAGCGCGTTTGCCAGCGGCACCAGCACGTCGAGGCTGAGTGTGCGTTTGCCCGTTTCGACCCGGCTGATCGTCGACGGGCTGAGGTTGGTGCGCTCGGCGAGTTCGTCAAGGGAGTAGCCGAGCGTGGTGCGGATGCTTCGCAGCCGGGTGCGCGCCAGCTGCTCGACTTCACTGCGACCGGTCATGGCTCAAGCATGACCCCGTCTTGCGAATTCCGCAAACCATCTTTCAGCAAGCGCCAGACGTTCCTACGCTTGACGCATGACGAACCACGCCCACGAAGCCTCCGATCACCCACCCCACCAGCGCATCGTCCGGCGGTGCGACGTCGCCGTCATCGGCGGATCGGCGGCCGGTCTGGCGGCTGCGCTGCAACTCGCTCGTCAGCGACGCTCGGTCATCGTCGTCGACGACGGCACCCCGCGGAACGCGCCGGCCGCGCACATGCACGGCTACCTCGGACGCGAGGGCACCCCGCCCGAGCAGATGCGGACCATCGGGCGCGAAGAGGTCCGTAGCTATGGTGGCAACGTCCTCACCGGCCGGGTCCTGGCGGTGCGCAAGGAGGACGACGGCTTCCACCTCGCGCTCTCGGGCGGCCACGGTCTCGTCGCCCGCCGGGTACTGGCCGCGACCGGCATCGCCGACGAGCTTCCCGACATCGAGGGCCTCGCCGAGCGTTGGGGCCGCCAGGTGATCAACTGTCCGTTCTGCCATGGCTGGGAGGTCCGCGACCTGCGGGTCGTGCAGATCGTCACGACGCCGATGGGACTGCACCCGACCCAGCTGATGCGGCACCTGACCGACCGGTTGACCGTGGTGCCGCATGACGCGACGGGGATCGACCCGGCCGTGGTGCGGACCCTCGTCGCCTCCGGGGTTGCGGTGGTCGAGGGCACGGTGCGCCGGGTGGCCGACGCCGACCCGGACGGTTCACTCGTCGTCGAGCTCGCCGACGGCCGCAACCTGCCCGCCGACGCGGTCCTCGCCGGGGCCCGGTTCCGCCCCCGGGTCGAGATGCTCGCCGGGCTGGGCATCGACATCACGGCTCACCCCAGCGGACTCGGTGACCTCGTCGCGGTCGACTCCACCGGACGTACCAGCGTGCCGGGCGTGTACGCCGCCGGGAACCTGACGGACCCGAGCGCCCAGGTCCTGCCGGCCGCCGCGAACGGCAGCCGGGTCGGTGCCCAGATCGCCTTCGACCTCGCCGCCGAGGACACCACGGCGGGTGTCCGCCCCTGCGGCGTCGAGGTCGAGTGGGACAGCCGGTACGGGGACCAGGAACGCATGTGGAGCGCCAACCCGAACGGCACCCTCGTGGCGGAGGCGACGGACCTGCCCCCCGGACGGGCGCTCGACGTCGGCGCGGGTGAGGGAGCCGACGCGATCTGGCTGGCCGAACGAGGTTGGCAGGTGACCGCCTCCGACGTCTCCGGCAGGGCACTGGACCGCGTCCGGGCGGAAGCGGAACGTCGCGGGCTCGACGTGCGTACGCTGCACCGCGACGCCAACGACCGGGCCGCCTTCGCGGACGAGACCTACGACCTGGTCTCCCTGCAGTACGGATCGTTCCAGCGCACCCCCGAGCAGCGCGGCCTGCGCAACCTGCTCGACGCCGTGGCCGTCGGTGGGACGCTGCTCGTCGTCGGCCACGACCTGACGCCGCTCCAGCAGCCGGCGGACCCCGCTGAGCACACCCGCATGTACGACCCGCAGGCGTACGTCGGCATCGACGAGATCGCCGCCGCGATCACGGCCTCGGGCAGCTGGCGCATCGAGGTGAACGAGAGCCGGCCGCGCCCCCCGGGAGCGATCAGCACCCACCACGTCAACGACGTCGTGCTGCGCGCCGTCCGGCTGGACAAGGATTAACACGGCCACACCGGGTCGGCCGGCGACCAGGCGTAGTCCGAGCACGACGCGACGGCGCAGATCCGGTTGACGCGCCGTGACCAGCGGCCGTCAGTCATCCGTCGAGCGAGGCGTCCAGCGCCCGCGGCGAGGTAGCCCGCGAGGGCCGTTGCGGACAGTCCGAGCGTCTCAGTCCTCCTCGGTGCGGTCGAGCAGGGCCCGGCGCAGGGCCGGCCGGTGCTCGCGGCGGATCTCTGCCTCGCGGTAGCGGCGCCGGTCGCCGTCGTTCTGGGGGAGCAGCGGTGGCACCGGCCGGGGTTGGCCGTCGTCGTCGACGGCGACCATGACCAGGTGGGCGGTGGCCACGTCGGTCGGTGGGACGGCCCGGTCCCACCGGTCGGCGGTGGCCTTGACGGTGCCCTCCATGGAGCTGCGTCCGGCCCAGGCGAGCGTGGTGGTCGTGTCGTACACGGGGCGTCCGTCCTCGGAAAGGAGACCACCGACCGACCGGTGGGCGCGCACGTCGAGGAACACGCCGTCGCGGCGCGTCACCCCGCCCGGCCCACCCGCGAGGTCGACGGCAGCGCACACACCTTGTGTACGCAGCGCGGGCAGGTCTTCGGACTCGTGGGCGGTGCCGGAGTCGTCCGGTCTCCTACTGGCCGTCGCTTCCCAGGCCGGGCGGCCCAGTGCGTGGAGACGGCGGTAGTTCCCACTCACCGCTGCGGGGCAGCCCCGGATTCTCACCGGGTTCCCTCTTACGACGCCCCACCGTTGACGGTCGGGCGAACCAGCGCCGTCGCTCACCCTATCCCGTTGTGGGCACCGCACTAGGATCAAGGAATGATCAGCGTCATCACGCCTGTTCTGCCGGCGCACGTTGACATGCTCGCCCAGGCCCACGAATCCCTGCTCCGGCAGGACGGCGGCCCGGACTGGGAGTGGCTGATCCAGATCGACGGCACCCCCGAGCGGCCGGTCGAGGTGGACTTCCCGGCGGCGGTCGACGACGGCCGGATCCGGGTTGCCGCCAACGGGGACAGACTCGGCGTCAGCGCGGCGCGCAACCGGGCCCTGCTGCGCGCCACCGGGCGCTGGGTGGCGCCGCTCGACGCCGACGACGAGTTCTTCCCGGACGCGCTCGCACTGCTCTCCGAGCCGTTGCGTACCCGCCCGGAGGTGAGGTTCGTCTTCGGTGAGAGCGTCGACGTCTTCCCGGACGGCAAGCGGCTGGCCCGCTTCACCCGCCAGCCGTACCAGCCGGGTCCGGTGCCACCCGGGCGCCTGGAGGAGATCTGGCGGCACCACAAGAACCTCTTGTTCCATCCGGGCGCGGTGATGTTCGACCGCACCTGGTTGCTCGCCGCCGGTGGGTGGCCGGCCGGTACCCAGATGGAGGACCAGGACGTCCTGCTGGCCATCTCGACGTTCGCGCCGGGGTGGTACGTGCCGCACCCGGTCCATCTCTACCGGCAGCACCGGGACCAGACCGTGCGGACCGCCCGGTTCGAGGCCAACCGGGAGAGCTACCGCCGGTGGACCCATGCCCGGCTGGTCGCGCTGCGGACGCTGCGCGGCGACGATCCCGACGAGTTGCGGAAGCTGGAGACGCCCTTGCCCACGCCCGAGGAGATCAGCACGTTCACGACGCCGGAATGGCAGGCCGAGATCGCCCGCCAGGTCACCGCCGGATGAGCGCACCGGCCAGCTGCGAACTGCGGGTCAGCCGGAACGATCAGGAACTGAGGCTGGTCACCGGTGCCCGAGCCGAGATCGAACGACGCAACCGTACGATCCCCGACGCGGACAACTTCCGGCACGAGGTGCTCGGGGCCGGTTGGATCAGCGACGGCGTCGACCTGGCCGCGATGGTCGCCGCCGGCGCGGACGGCTGGGATCTGGAGATCGGCGAGTCCGGGGCCGGGGCCCCCGCCGCGTTGCGGCTGCTCCTCGCAGACCTGCTCCCGGCCGGGGCGGTGGACGAACTGGCCGCGCTCGCCGACGGGCTGCGCGACGACCCGATGCCCTGGCATGCCGAGTGGATCCCGCCCGTCCCGCCGGCCCTGGCCAGCGCGGGCGCCGCCTGGTTCGACGTGCTGGTGCCGTCGGTCAACTGGCGGCAGGACGACGCCGCCGCCGATCCGGTGGCGCATCACCGGCACGCCCGGATCATTTGGGCGCCGCGCTGGTGCGTCGTCGTCTGGACCGGACGGACCGGTGGCGAGGGCTCGAAGTACCGGACGTGGGGGCTGCCCGACCGGCGGTTCGAGGGTCGGCCGTCGGGCGGCAGCGGCGCGGAGCGGATGGCCCGCGTCCTGCGCGCGGTGGTGCGGCACATCGAGTGGTCCGTCGACATGGTCGACCTGGAGTTGGAGACCTGGGAGAACTACTTCCTGACGCAGGCGGCCGGCGACGGCGGCCTGTTCGTCGGGCCGGACTTCCACCGCCTGCAGCGCCACCTCGCCCTGCTCGGCCACGGCACCGCGCTCAACCGGGACGCCATGCGTACCCTGGTCCGCCGGATCGAGATCCAGCCGGGCATCCCTGCCGACGTCCGCGACCTGGTCAGGGAGAAGTGCGAGCGGTTCCTGTCCCAGTCGCAGGCGCAGCGCCGGGCGGTCCGGCAGTCGTTCGACCTCGTCGCCAACGCCACCTCGGGCCAGCAGTTCCGGCTGGCCCAGGAGCGGGCCGACCGGGACGGCGCCTTCCAGGCCATCGTGGGGATACTGGCGGCCGTCTTCGTGGCACCCGGTCTGATCGCCGCGTTCTACGGGGCGAACGTGAAGGGCCTGCCGGGCGCCGACGCGCGGGAGGGCCTCTGGTTCATGCTGCTCGGTTCGGTCCTCGCCGGACTGATCAGCGTCTGCCTGATCCTGGTGGTGCGGGCCCGATCACGCCGTCCCCGGAGCTGAGCGGCGCAGCACGGGCCGCCGGGCCGGGTGGCGGCCCGCAACGGGCCGCCACCTGCTCCGACGCGAGCATTCACATCGGGGTGGTCCGGGCGGCGAGGAACTGTTCCCAGGTTTCGGTGCCGGTCGATGCTTCGACCGCGAGGTTGGCGCCGGATCGGTAGGCCCTTCCCAGCTTGCCGGGAACGTGGATCGGAAGGCGGATACGGCGCTTGCCGACGGCGGCGAGATAGCTACGTTGGAGTTCCTCCAGGGTGTACGTGTCTGGTCCCGCCAGGTCGGCCCCTCGGCCAACTGGGTCTTGCAGGGTCAACTGGGCGAGCCGCGATGCCACTTCGGCGGAGGCGACCGGCTGCCAGCGGACTCCGGTGGGCGCGAGCAGGACCGGCAACTTTGCCATTGCCCGGACTGTCCGCAACGCCAGGTCGTGAAACTGCGCGGCGCGCAGGATCGTGTGCGGGATGCCGGAGGTAGCCACGATCCGCTCCGCCTGCGCCTTGCGGGCGAAGTAGCCGACCGGGACGGCGTCCGCGCCGATGACCGAGATGAGTATCAGGTGTTCCACGGTGCCCGCCCGCCGGGCGGCCCGGACCAGGTTACCGGTGCTGACGTCGTCGCCCTTGGGTCCACCGGCGAGGTGGAGCACGATGCGTACCCGGTCGAGAGCGTGGTCGATCTCGTCCGTGGCCAACAGATCGACGGCCGCGTGCCGCACGCCCTCGACCGGCTGCCGGTTGTGACGGCTGAGGGTTCGGACCGTCTGCCCGGCATGCCGAAGCAGCGGTACGACCTGCGAACCCAGCAGACCGGTACCGCCGGTGACCAGAGTTGTGGAGGACATCTGTCGATCTCCCTCTTGTACGTTTGGACTGTGACACGGCTACGACCCGAACCGGCCAGCAGACGTGACATGACGGTCCAGGGCTCCGCGCTGCTCGACCGGTTCGAGGCGGAGCGGCCCCGGCTACGGGCGCAGGCCTGTCGGATGCTCGGCTCCCGTGCCGAGGCGGACGACGCGGTCCAGGAAGTGTGGCTGCGCTTCGACCGCACCGACATGTCCGAGGTGAAGAACGTGGCCGCCTGGCTGACGACCGTGCTCAGCCGCGTATGCCTCAACCTGCTGCGGGCCCGGCAGGCCCGGCGCGAGCAGTCGCTGGACGGTCACACCGCCGACTGGCTGACAGCGGTCGACGAGAACCGGATCCCGCAGGAAGAGGTCGAGTGGGCCGAATCGGTCGGTCTGGCGATGCTGGTGGTGCTCGACCGCCTCACCCCCGCGGAGCGGATCGCGTTCGTCCTGCACGACATGTTCGATGTGGCGTTCAGCGATATCGCGCACTCGATGCGGCGCAGCGTCGCCGCCGTCAGACAGCTCGCCAGCCGAGCTCGGGTCAAGGTGCGCGGCGGACAGGTGCGGACGGCGGATCGGGACCGTCGGCGTGCGGCGGTCGAGGCGTACCTCACGGCGACGCGGGTGGGGGACTTCGCGGCGCTGCTGACCCTTCTGGACCCCGAGATCGAACTCCGCGCGGACGCGACCGTCACCGGGACCGGGAAGCCCCTTACTCTCCATGGCGCCCTGGCCGTGGCGAAGAGCGCCGCGGCGGCGACGCCCCGGGCACGCCACACCGCCCTGGCCCTGGTCGATGGAAGCCCGGCTCTGGTCATGGCCCCGCTCGGCCAGCTGTCGCTGGTGATCCAGTTCGGCTTCCTGGGCCCGGCCATCACCACCGTTCGGATCACCGCCGACCGCGATCGTCTCCGCACGTTCACCATCGCCCTGGCCGGATGACTCGACACTGCCGCAGCGAAGCGTGCCCGGACCGGACGGCCGGCGGTCTGCACGCGGATGGCCGACGTATGCCGGCCATGGCGGACGTGAGCGGCTTGGCGAGCGGCGACCGGCTCGTGGTTCCCGGCCCTCCCGCGTTGCGGCGCCATTGGCTGCCGCAACGGCCGCCCGCCAAGCCTGCCCCGTCCTCGTGGCGGTGTTCAGCCGTCGGTCAGCACGACGGTGGTCGCCAGCCGTCGCGGTACCGGACACCGTCCGGCCGGAGCCGGATCTCGTCGTACCAGGAGCCGGGCACGGGTTCGGTGTGGATCACTGCCGGCCGCTCCACCACGACGCAGACGGTCGAGCCGGGCCACCACCATCCGCCGGATCGCGCCAGGTCGATCCAGGTCCGCAGCTGGTCGCTCGCCTCGGCGGGGTACGCGGCCAGCCCGAGCCGGTGCAGGATGTCGTAGTAGCCGACCCAGAATGCGTCCTGCTGGCCGTACCAGCAGACCGGGGTCTCTCGGTCGCCACCGGGCAGTCCCGCGCGGACCGGTTGCGTGAAGCCGGGTACCAGGCTGCGGTGCAGGGCGTTGCGGACGCCTCGGTGCAGCACGACGCCGAGTGGCACCTGCCGGTCGAGGGCATCCTGCGGTGGCAGGTCCGGCCAGGGTTCGCGCGCTCTGCCTCGGCGGACGGGCGACAGTTCGGGGTCGGTGTGCCGGACGCCGTCGCTGAGCGCTGCCCTCAGCCGGGACGCCACGGTCGCGACGTCGCTGGCCGGAGTCGGTGGGCCGGCCGGGACGGGGTCGCGGACCCACTGGAGGAGTTGGTCGAGGGTGGGCAGTCGCTGGATCAGCGGCAGCGCCGCAGCGGGGGAGTCCACCCAGGCGAACCGGGGCTCGCGGCGACCGGCCCGGGCGTAGATCGCCGTGAGGCACTGTTCGGTGGTGAGTCGGTCGGCGGGTTCGGTGGAGAGGGCGTACCCCAGCCACTCCTGCCGGATCACTTCGGCCTGCCGCCACAGTTCGCGGGAGGTCGGGGAGAGGGTCGCGGCCTCGTCGTGCCGCGTGGGCGCGGTCAACGCGCCAGGGCGTGTCCGCCCTTCCGGTTGGAGATCATCGCTAGATGATCGCCGATCGGGTCGCTTCGCGCAACCGGTCTGGCTGACCGGGGAGACGTGTGAGACCGTCGACGCGAGCTGTTCCGAAGTGGACTGACGCGGGGCGGGTGGGAGTCGGACGGTGATGACTCGCCGCCGCGCTGCACGGTCTGGTGGTGTGCCTGGTCTCGGATCAGCCGATGGCGTCGGTGACGCGTAGGGCGTCGTGCACGTCCGCACGAGTGTGGGCGACGTGGTCGCGGGCGATTGTCGCGGCGGCGTCGACGTCCCGACGCCGGATCGCATCGGTCAGCTGCCGGTGTTCCCGCAGCGAGTCCGCGCGACGCTTCGGTGCGACGGTGAGAAAGTAGAACCTCGCCCGGCGGCCGAGCCGGCGGATCGCGTCGGTGAGGATCCCGTTGTGTGAGCATGCGGCCACGGTCTGGTGGAACTGTTCGTTGATGCTGGCGAGTTCGGGCGCGTTGGTCGCGGCGGCCTGAGCGTCGAGGATGCGGGCGAGTTCGTCGAGTTGTGTGGCGGAGCGGCGCTCGGCGGCGAGGGCTGCGGCCTGCGACTCCAGCAGAAGTCGCATCTCGAACAGGTCGGCCAGTTCCTGCTGCGTCCGACTGCGGACGAAGGCGCCGGAGTGTGGGCGCATCTCCACCCAGCCTTCGGCGTGCAGTGATCGAAGCGCCTCCCGGACCGGGATGTGGCTGAGCCCGAGTTGACGGGCGAGGGTGTCGGCGTTGAGGTGTGCGCCGGGTCTGAAGCCACCGCACAGGATCGCCTCGGTCAGCACCGCACTCACTCGGTCCGCTGTCGCCCCGGCCCGGCCGGTGCGTTCGAGTGCCGCGAGGACGAACGGCTCCTGGGGAGCGGTGTGACCTATAGGAACCATGGCCAGATCATAGCGCTCGCCCGCTCGGCGAGGCTGGTCACGCCTGTAGGTCCGGTTTCTAGCAGCGATTTTACCGGCACCTGACCGATTAGTGACAGCCGGGAAACAAGGCAAACGTCCTATAGGAAATCCAAGCCACTGGGAGGTCTCGTGAAGCGACGGACGACCACGCCACGGGTGCTGACAGCCGCGCTGGCGGGCGTACTGGTTCTGGCCGGCTGTGGCGGAGTCGCCGGCGACACCGGCGAAGCTGCCGATCCCGCGGATCGGGTGGCCTATGACGGGCCACGACATGAGGTTCGGGTGGGCGTGCTACGGCAACCGCACCTGTCCCATGCGCTGTTCTACGAACGTTATCTGCCCGAGGGGGTGACTCTTAAGGTCGTACCCTTCGCCAACTCGACTGAGATCAAGAACGCGGTCGTCAGCGGTGACCTCGAGTTCGGCGTCACCGGCATCACCTCGGCACTGCAGGGCGCGGCGGCCGGAGAGCGGGTCGTCGTGGTGGCCGCCGCGGCCGACGGTGGCTCGGCGATCGTGGCCGGCAAGAAGGCCGGCATCACCGCGGTGGCGGATCTGCGTGGCAAGCGGATCGGCTATGTGCCGGGATCGGCACAGGACATTCTGCTGCGGTTGACGCTGCGCGACGCCGGCCTGGCGGTGGCCGACGTGAACCTGGTGAACGTCCAGTTCGCCGACATGGCGGCCGCATTGAGCCGAGGTGACATCGATGCCTTCTCCGGTGCCGAGGTCGGGCCGTCCGATGCGCTGGCCAAGGGGGACGCGATCCTGGTGACCCACCCGTACGACACCGACATGGGGAAGATCAACATTGCTTTCGTCACCAACGCCGACGTGATCGAGAAGTCGCCCGCCCTCGTGACGGCGATGGTCGCCGTACACGCCAAGGCCACGGAGCACATGGCTGCCGCCAAGAGTGACTGGATCCGGGCGGTCGTCGACCAGTACGGGTTCCGGGAGGAGTCGCTCAGCATCGCGGTCGAGAACATCACCCTGCGCTGGCTCATGGACGACTCGTATCTCGCCCAGATCAAGGTACTCGGCGAGCAGATGCGCTCCGTCGGTTCCCTGCAGCAGGAGCCCGACTACACCGCCTTCGTCGATACGTCGTTCGTCGGGAAGGCGATGCCATGACCGAGGTGCTGAACTCTCCGCCGACCGCCGCTCGCACCACAGTTCGCACCACGACCGCCCCTGCCCCGGTGCGGCGTCACGCCGACCGGCTCGGACGGGCTGCCCTGGCGGTCCCGGTGCCGGTGCTGGCGCTGGCGCTGTGGCACGTCGCGGTGGGACAGGGGTGGGTGGCCAACCTGCCCGCGCCGGGCGACGTCGGCAGGAGCGCGCTCGACCTGCTCCAAGGCGGCTCGGCGTTCGGCTCGACCCTCGGCCTGCACATCCTCGCCTCGGCCGAGCGGGTCGGTATCGGGTTTGGCATCGCATGCCTGGTTGCCGTGCCGCTCGGGGTGCTGATGGGCCGGTCCGCGTTGGTGTCGCGGATGCTCGACCTGATGATCTCCCTGCTCCGCCCGATACCGGTCACCGCGTGGGCACCACTCATGGTCGTCATCGTCGGGATCGGCTCGAAGTCGGCAATCGTCCTGATCGTCATCGCCGGTTTCTTCCCGGTGCTGCTGAACACCATCGCCGGGGTGAAGGCCGTACCACCACGGCTGCTCGAAGCGGCGGCGATGTTGGGCACCGGCCGGCACCGTTCCCTGTGGAAGGTCGTTCTCCCGGCGGCCGCCCCGAACGTGTTCGCCGGCATGCGCATCGGGCTCGGCTTCTGCTGGGTCGTCCTCGTCGTGGGCGAGACCGTAGGCGTGGAGACCGGCCTCGGTGCCCTCATCACCCAGGCGTGGCAGGTGAGCCGTACCGAACTCATCATCGTCGGGATGCTGACGATCGGGCTGGCCGGCTACCTTTCGGACCGTTTCATGACTCTCACGCTGCGCCTGCTGCTGCGCGGCCGTCCGCTCCTGGGAGGCGATCGATGACCGCCACCGCGACTCCACTCGCGCTACGCATCAAGGACGTCGGCAAGACCTACACCGGCCATCGTGGCACCGCCGTCGAGGCGTTGCGTGGAATCGACCTCGATGTCGCCGAAGGCGAGTTCGTCTGCCTCGTCGGCGCCAGCGGGTGCGGCAAGAGTACTCTGCTGCGTCTGGTCGCCGGCTTCGAGGACATCACCAGCGGGCAGCTCGACGCCCGCAACGGCCCGGTCGACGGTCCGGGGCCCGACCGGGGTGTGGTCTTTCAGGACTACGGTCTGTTCCCCTGGCTGACCGTCGCGGCGAACATCGCGTACGGCCCGAGACAACGCGGCCTGCCGAGCGCCGAGATCACCGCCCGGACCGCCCGCTACCTCACCATGGTTCAACTGGACAGCTTCGCGGAGCGATATCCCAGCGAGTTGTCCGGAGGCATGCAGCAACGCGTGGCCATCGCTCGGGTGCTCGCCAACGATCCTGCGGTGCTGCTGATGGACGAGCCGTTCGGCGCGTTGGACTCGTTGACCCGCGAACGCCTCCAACATTCCCTGACCGAGATATGGCAGCAGGTCCGACCGACAGTGCTGTTCGTTACCCACAGCGTCGAGGAGGCGCTTTTCCTCGCCGACCGGGTGATCGTCATGAGCGGTGGACCAAACCACGGTGTTCCCGGCCACATCGTCCACGAGGAGCGGGTGACTCTCGCCCGCCCCCGCGACGTGACGGCACCGGAGTTCAACACGATCAAGCGGCGCCTGCTCGACGCCATCCACGCCCAGTTGCCTGACGTCGCCCTCGCCTCGGTCGCCCCGGGGTAGCGAGAACGCTGCCGCACCGCCGGTCAGGACCGCCGGGCCCGATCCCCGCTCCAGGCCGCTTCGAGGATCGCGGTCAGGCTTGCGGTGTCGGTCGGGCCCGGGTGGTTCTGGATCAGGCGGGTGACGCCACTGGCCATCTCCGCGAAGCGGGGGAGGTCGGCGCGGGCCACGCCGATGTCCGCCAAGGTGGGCGGGATGCCGATGTCGGCGAGGAGCGCGTCGAGCCAGGTGAGGAACGCATCTGCCGCCTCGACGTCCGAGGCGTCGGTCACGTCGAGCCCGCACACTCCGGCGAGAATGGCCAACCGGTCGGCGATGGCGTCCCTGGCCGCGTCCAGCGCGTAGGGCAGGAGCAGCCCGACGCCCAGGCCGTGCGGCGTGTGCGTGGCCGCGCCGATGGGGTACTGAAGGGCGTGCGGGGCCGCGTTGCCGGCGTGGGAGAAGGCCAGCCCGGCGAGCATGGACCCGTAGGACATGTCGGCGCGCGCCTCCGTGTCGCCGCCGTCCCGGACAGCCCGAGGCAGGCTACGGGCGATCCGCTCCGCGGCCAGGAGGGCGTAGTGGTCGGTGATCGGGTTGCGGCCGAGGAACACCTGCTCCACCGGGTCACGCGGTCCGTGCGGCCGGGGGCGCGCGGTGTAGCTCTCCACGGCATGACAGAGCGCGTCGATGCCGGAGTGGGCGGTGACGGTCGCCGGGCAGGTGTACGTGAGTTCCGGGTCGACGATGGCGAAGTCGGGCACGATGTGGACGCTGGAGATGCCCACCTTCAACTCGCGGTCCGGGTCGGTCAGCACCGAGACGGGGGTGAGTTCGGAGCCGGTGCCCGACGTCGTCGGGACCGCGACGAGAGGAATCGTCCGACCCGGCACCTTCGACTCGCCGTAGAAGTCGCGCGGCGTCCCACCGTGGCGCCGGATGACGCCGACGACCTTGGCGAGATCGATCACCGTGCCACCGCCGACGGCGAGGATCACGTCGGCGTCCACCTCGGCGGCGACCGCGACGGCCAGGGCGACATCGGCCAGTGGCACGTCCGGAGTCGCGTCGGAGAACACCTCGACGACCTCGACCTTCTTGCGCACGGCGGCGACGATCTCGGCCACACCCGGCTGCCCCAGCAGCACCCGGTCGGTCACGACGAGGACGCGCGAGCCGCTCTCGGCCACCACCCGTGGGATGTTCTGTGCGACCCCTTCGCCCACTATCAACTGGCGTGGTCCGCGGACGGTCTCAAGCATGTCGGTGCCTCTCCGGAACGTCGGCGGTGATCTGCTGGGCAAACGTCCAGGTCACCTGCGAGACCGGGACGGCGTCGGCGAGGTCGGACGTGCGCGGGGCGTGGGGATGCCCGGCGTACGTCCACGGCGGCAGGCCGGTCACGGCAGGTCGATCGCCGCGTAGGTGACGTCGAGGTACTCGAGGATGCCCTCGTGTGACCCCTCCTTGCCGATCCCGGACTGCTTGACGCCGCCGAACGGAGCCGACGGGTCCGATATCAGACCACGGTTGATGCCGATCATCCCCGTCTCCAGCCCCTCGGTGAACCGGAGCGCCCGCGCAAGGTCGCGGGTGAAGACGTATCCGACCAGGCCGTGCTCGGTGTCGTTGGCCTTCGCCAGCACGTCGTCGTCGGAGGTGAACGAGATGATCGGCGCGACCGGGCCGAAGATCTCCGCGCTGAGCATCCGCGCGTCCTCGGGCACGTCGACCAGGACGGTGGGCGGGTAGAAGTGACCCGGCCCGTCCGGACGCTTGCCACCGACCAGGACCCGGGCGCCGCGATCGACCGCGTCGGCGACCAGCCCGTCGATGGTGGCGACCGACGCCTCGTCGATCAGTGCGCCGACGTCCACGCCGTCGTCGAGACCGTGACCCACCGAGAGCGCGCCCATCCGCTCGGCGAAACGCGCCGTGAACTCCTCGCGCACCGGTTCCTCGACGTAGATCCGGTTGGCCGCGATGCAGGACTCCCCGATGTTGCGCATCTTGGCCACCATGGCGCCGTCGATCGCGACATCCAGGTCCGCGTCGGCACACACGATCAGGGCCGCGTTGCCGCCCAGTTCCATGGAGGTGCGCAGCACGTTGTCCGCAGCCTGTCGCAGCAGCACCCGCCCGACCTCGGTCGACCCGGTGAACGACAGCTTGCGGGTGCGGCTGTCGGCAAGCAGTGCGGAGACCACGGCACCGGAACGCTTGGTGGTCACCACGTTGACGACGCCCGGGGGAACGCCCACCTCCTCCATGATGCGGGCCAGGAGCAGCATGGTCAGTGGCGTCTGACCTGCTGGTTTGGTGATTGTCGTGCAGCCGGCGGCCAACGCGGGGGCGATCTTGCGGGCGCCCATGGCCAGTGGGAAGTTCCAGGGCGTCACGAAGACGCACGGGCCGACCGGCTTCGGCACGGTGAGGATGCGGTACCCGCCTCCGGGAGCGGTGCTGTAGCGCCCTTCGACGCGTACCGCCTCCTCGGCGAACCAGCGGAAGAACTCGGCGCCGTACGCCACCTCGGCCCGAGCCTCGGCGAGCGGCTTGCCCATCTCGAGCGTGATCAAGCGGGCGATCTCCTCGGTCCGCTCGGTCAGTGCCCGGTGCGTCGCCGTCAACAACTCCGACCGTCTCCGTGGTGGGGTCGCCGCCCACCGCCCCATCGCCGCGCTCGCCGCGTCCAGAGCCGCGAGCCCGTCCACGACGTCGGCGTCCGCCACCTCGGCGATGGTCGTGCCGGTGGCCGGGTCCTCGACGGCGAAGGTGGCTCCGCTCGCGGCGTCGCGCCAGGCGTCGCCGATCCGGAGCCGCCGATGCTCGGGAGCCAGGACGTCCATCGGGTCACTCATTGCGTCGCCTCCTCTGATCTTCCTGGTGATGTCCGGCTGCCTCGACGACCGCGCGGTGCGGGTAGCCGGACGGGTCACCCGCCCGCGCCGGGGGCCAGGTCGCCGAGCGGGTCGGATGTGGCGGTGGTCTGGTCTGCCGGGCGACGCCGCGCGTCACCGGTCGCCTTCCGCGGCCGGCTGCGTGCCGTCAGGCCTCGCGCGGTGGTGACGCTCCGTCGAGGTCCGATCGTCGGGTACGGGCGCATGGTGCCGTCGCTGCTCGGCGCGGTTACCGCCCGGCCTCGGACAGCGACAGCCCGGTGTCCGCGTCGAACAGGTGCGCACGGTCCAGGTCGACCGTGACCTGCACCCGTTCGCCCGGCGTTCCGGTGACGGTGGGTCGTGCCTTGACCTTGAGGATCTCCGATCCCACCTGGACGTCGACCACCGTCCGGTCACCGAGCGGCTCGAGGCCGTAGAGCTCCCCGGACAACGACGCGTGCCCACGCTGCTCGACGGACAGGTCCTCGGCGCGCACGCCGAGCAGCAGCGCACGACCGTCCTCGGCGGTGCTCCAGCGGGGCCGCGGCAGCGTCCAGCCCTGCGCACCGACCAGCCGGTCTCCCTCGGCGTGGCAGGCGAGCAGGCTGATCGGGGGGCTCCCGACGAAGCCGGCGACCCACTTGTTGGCGGGACGCTCGTACACCTCGGTCGGCGTGCCGACCTGTTGCACCTTCCCCTCCTTGAGGACCGCGACCTGGTCGGCCATGGACAGCGCCTCGACCTGGTCGTTCGTCACGTAGACGAAGGTCGCTCCGAGACTGCGGTGGATGCGGGTGAGCTCGGTACGCATCTCGACGCGGAGCTTGAGATCGAGGTTCGTCAGCGGCTCGTCCATGAGAAACGCGCGCGGGCTACGGACCAGCGCCCGAGCCAGGGCGACCCGCTGCATCTCACCGCCCGACAGCTGCGCGGGACGACGTTGCAGCAGCCGGTCGATGTGCAGCAGCCTCGACATCCGCTCGACGGCGGCGGCGATCTCGCTCGCGGAACAGCGGCGGGCCCGCAGCGGCGACGCGATGTTCTCGTACGCCGTGTGTCGCGGGTAGAGGGCGTAGTTCTGGAAGACCATGGCCAGGTCGCGATCGGCCGGGGCGTCACCGGTGGCGTCCCTGCCGTCCAGCTGCACCGACCCGGCGTCGAGCTTCTCCAGGCCGGCGATCGCCCGTAGGGTCGTCGTCTTGCCCGCCCCGGAGGGCCCGAGCACGACGAAGAACGAGCCGTCCGGGACGTCCAGCGTCACCCCGTCCAGGGCCTGGACCTTGCCGAAGGACTTGCACAGCCCGTGTGCTGCCACGGTTCCCATCAGGCCACCAGTTCTTCCGTGTGCACGTCGTAGACCGTGGGGGTTCCGCCGGTGTGCCGCAGCCCGACCGGGGCGTCAGCGCCGAACCGGACCGTCGGTGGCATCCGTACCCGTACGTCCCGTTGGCCGCTGTGGTCGATCACGTAGATGATCTCGTCGCCCAGCCACTCCGCCGAGACCACGCGGGCCGGGACGGAACGCTGCGCCCCCGGTTCGGTCACCTCCAACGCCTCCGGCCGGACGCCGGCGACCAGGCGACGGTCGCGCGGCAGTCCGGGCGGCGGGGTGAGGACCAGTCCGCCCTGACTGCGCAGCTTCCCGTCGGCCACCTCCACCTCGATCAGGTTCATCGGCGGCGAGCCGATGAACGCGGCGCAGAAGAGACTCGCCGGACGGTTGTAGACCTCCAGCGGCGTCCCGATCTGCTCGACGCGGCCCTTGTTGAGAATCGCGATCCGGTGGCCGAGCGACATCGCCTCGACCTGGTCGTGGGTGACGTAGACCATCGTCGTCCCCATTTCCCCCTGCAGGTGCTTGATCTCCGTGCGCATGTCCGCCCGCAGCTCCGCGTCCAGATTGGTGAGCGGCTCGTCCATGAGGAACGCGCGTGGTCGTCGCACCAGAGCGCGAGCCAGCGCGACGCGTTGCTGCTCGCCGCCGGACAGCTGGCGTGGACGCCGGTCGAGCAGCGAATCGAGCCGCATCAGGCGGGCGGCCTCGGCGACCCGCTCGCGCACCTCCGCCTTGGGCAGCCCCTCGGCCCGAAGTGGGAACGCCAGGTTGTCGCGGGTTCTCAGATGCGGGTAGAGAGCGTAGAACTGGAACACCATGGCGATGTCGCGCTCGGCGGGCGGCAGGTCGTTGACCAGCGTGTCGCCGATGCGGATGTCGCCTGTCGTCTGCCGTTCCAGCCCGGCGATGGCCCGCAGTGTGGTCGTCTTGCCGCAACCCGACGGGCCGAGCATCACGAACAGCTCGCCATCGTCGATGGACAGGTCGACGTGATCGACCGCGACGGTCCCGTCCGGGTAGCGCTTGTGCAGGGCGGTCACCTCGATGCCCGCCATCAGCGTCGCACCGCCCCGAGCGTCACACCGGCGACGAGGTGCTTGCGCACCAGGTAGGCGAAGACGAGCACCGGCAGGGCGAACACCACGGACGCGGCGGCCACGAGACCCCAGTCCGTGGTGGTGCCACCGATGAGGCCGGCGATGGCGGGTGGGGCCGTGCGCACGCTGTCGCTGGAGGTGAGGAAGATGGCGAACACGAACTCGTTCCACGAGAAGATGAGCGCGAAGACCGCCGTCGCGGCGATGCCGGGTACGAGCAGGGGAAGGGTGAACCGCCAGAACGCCTGCAGGCGGGTGTAGCCGTCGAGCATGGCGGCGTCCTCGTACTCCGCGGGCACCTCGTCGACGAACCCCTTCATCATCCAGATCGTGAACGGGACGTTGAACGCGGTGTAGATGAGGATCAGGCCGAGCTTGCTGTCGATGAGTCCGACCTGGCGGTACATGAGGAAGATCGGGATCACGACCACGACGGGCGGCATGAAGCGGGTGGACAGGATGAAGAACAGCTGGTCCTTCCGGGCCCGCACGGCGAGGCGGGAGTAGGCCCAGGCCGCCGGGACTCCCAGCACGGTGGCCAGCACCGTGGAGACTCCGGCGACCACGGCGGAGTTGAGGAACGCGACGGACAGCGCCGAGCGACCCCCGTCGGGGCCGACGAACACGTCCTTGAAGTGGTCCATGGTGACCGTGAAGCCGAAGAACTCGGCCGGGACGGCGTAGACGTCCCGGTTCTCCTTGATGGACGTCTCGATCATCCACAGCACGGGGAAGAGCATCACCACGGCCAGCACGGTCAGCAGCGCGACCTCCACCGCGGAGCGGCCCCGGCCGCCGAGGCGGCGCGCGGGACGCGTGCGGTCCCGGGCGGGACCTGTGGACACGGCCTCGTCGACGGAGACGGCCATCAGCCCTCCTTGAGCTTGTTCAGGTAGCGCAGGTAGAGCTGCGTGAGGACGATGACGACGAGGACCATGAGGATCCCGTACGCCGACGCGGTTCCGGTGTTGAAGCCCAGGAACGCGACCTTGTAGACGTGGAACGACAACGTCTCGGTGGAGACGCCCGGGCCGCCGTTGGTGAGGATGTAGACGAGGTCGAACAGCCGGAAGGCCTCGATGGCCCGGAACAGCACGGCGATGAGCAGCAGCGGCCACACCAGCGGAAGCGTGATGGTGCGGAACCGGAACCACTCGGACGCCCGGTCGATCGAGGCGGCCTCGTACAGGTACTTGGGCACGGCGGTGAGGCCGGCGAGGGCGATGAGCATGATGAACGGCGTCCACTGCCAGGTGTCGACCACGATCAGGGAGATCAACGCCGTGCGCTGCCGGGTGAGCCACTCCACCTGTCCCAGGCCGAGCGAGCCGAGCATGCTGTTGATCACGCCGAACTGGGCGTCGAGCATGAATCGCCAGAACAGCCCGACCACCACCGGCGACAGCATCATCGGCACCAGGAACAGGGTGGTCAGCACTCCTCGCCCGTGTGTGCGCCGCGAGATCAGGTAGGCGATGCCGAAACCGAGCACGGTCTGCAGGGTGACCGCGCCGACCACGTAGATCAACGTCGTCAGGGCCCGCTGGTGGACCTGCGCCGATGTCAGGATGGCGGTGTAGTTCCCGAATCCGACGGAACGGGCGGGCCCGCCGCGGGTGGCCGAGTAGTCGGTGAAGGACAGGTACAACGCCCACAGCAGCGGGAACACGGACATCGCGAGCAACAGCAGCAGCGCCGGGGAGATGAAGGCCACGGCGAGCCAGCGGTCGCTCAGCCGGCGGGACCGACCCGGTGCAGGTGGCGTCGCGGACGCCACCTGCCCGGGGTGGTCGGTCGTCACAGGTACGGCGTCGCTCACAGTCCGCCGCCGCCCCTGCGGCTGCTGGAGTCGAGCACGGCCTGCTGCTCCTTGGCGATGTCGTCGAGCGCCTCCTTCGGCGCCTTCGCGCCGTTGAGAGCCGCGTTCACGTTGGTGTTCTCGATGTCGACGAGGCGGGCGTACTCCGGCACGTTCCACATGTCCCGCATCCGCGGCACCGAGTCGGCGTACACCTGGTTGAACGGACCGGCATTGAGGAACTCGGGCGATTCCAGGGCGTCCGTACGCGACGGCACACCACCGGCCGCGGCCCACTTCTTCTGGATGTCCGCCCGCTGGAACCACTTCATGAAGTTCAGGGCCTCAACCTGGTTCGCCTCGGCGGAGTAGGCCGACACGTGCATCCCCATGCCGCCGAGCGGGACCAGGTTGGTCTTCTGGCTCGGCAGGGTGGCAAAACCCAGCTTGTCGAGAATCTGCTCCCGGGTGGAGCCGAGCGTCGACTGCTTCGGATCGAGCAGGCCGCCGCTCGCCGCGATCCAGTTGAACGCGATGCACGCCTTGCCCTGGGCGACCGCCGCGTTCACCTCGTCGATGAACCAGTTGCCGGATCCCCTGGCGGTCAGTGGCTTCATCCGGTTGACCAGGACGTCCATCGCCTCCTGGCCCGCGGCGTCGTTGAGGACACCCTCGATCTTGCGCGTCTTGGGGTCCCAGAGATTGCCGCCGTAGACGCCGTTGACCGTGTTGTAGGTGACGGCCGCGGCGTCGGAGCCGTTGGCCTGGTGGAACGCCAGCCCGCTGACGCCGGGGTTGTCCGCCTGGCACTTCTCCGCGACTGAGATCATTTCATCCCAGGTCTGCGGTGGCTGGTCGCCGATCAGGTCCTTGCGATAGATCATCGTCCAGGTGTCGCCGAGCAGCGGCAGCCCGTACAGGCTGGCGTTCTCGTCGCGCTTGCCGGTCTCCGCCTGGGGGAACTGGCCGTACGCGGCCAGGAGGTACGGGTTGTAGGCCGCGACGTCGATGTTGCTCTTGACGAAGTCGGTGATGTCGAGGATGTTGCCGTTCGTCACGGCCTCGCCGATGTGCTGCGAGTCCAGGATCGCGATGTCGAAGTCGGTCTTGCGGGCGGCGAACTGGGTGAACATCGCGTCGTGCCAGTTCGCGTTCGGCACGGTGTTGACCTTGACGGTCGCGTTCGGCCGCTCCTTCTTGTACTCCGCGTTCGCGAAGTCCTCAAGTGCCTGGGCGGGCGGCCAGTCGAACCAGATGAAGCTGAGGGTCAGCGGGTCGTTGGTGAGCTCCGGGATGGTCGCCGGTGCCTTGGGGGCGCTCGCCTGGCCGTCGTCGTCCTGGCCATCGCCGCAGGCCACCAGGGTCGTGGCCACCAGCAGCATGGCCGCCGTCGCCAGCTGCACCCTTCGACCGGGAACGGATGGTCGTCCTATTCGCTGTTGAAAGCGCATCTTCTCGCCTGCTTTCCGGATGAGAGCTTCGGGACCGTCGCCCTGTGCTTCGCCGAGCAGTTGCTGGGTTCTTTCCGGCGGTTCGGCGGGCTGCCGCGGGACCGCCCCGCGGACCGGCGTCACGAGTACGTCGTGATGTACTGGATCTTCGCGCCGCCGAGCGTCCCTCCGGTCCAGCCGCGGTCCGGACGCGGACCGAGCAGGACGTCGAGCACGCTCATGGGCGCTCCAGGTGATCGGAGTAGAACGATCGCGGGTGGCTCCGCGACGGTGGTGGATGGCGGTGGTTCGCCATTTTTCCTATACGATCCGGCTGGGGCGTCAGCATGTCGCAGAGTTGTGACTGATGTCAACAGGTTCCGGAAGACGCAAAGAAGGGCCGCACGTCACGATGGACGACGAAGGAATGATCGGGCGGGGCCGTCGAGTCGTGGCGGGCGGAACGTCGTCGGGAAGATCTGGTGGCCGGCTCGCCGACGAGGTGTACGACACGCTGCTCGGACAGCTCATGTCGCTCCGGATCGAGCCCGGCTCCCGCGTCACGATCGACGTTCTGGCGCGCGAGCTGGGGGTCTCGCAGACGCCGATCCGGGACGCCCTGAACCGCATGGAGGCCGAGGGCCTGGTCGTGCGGGTGCCCCACGCCGGCTACCGCATACCGCCGCAGATCACCCGGCGCCGCTTCGAGGACATGCTCGAGGTCCGCCTGCTCCTCGAGCCGGCCGCGGCGCGCAGATCGGCCGAACGCGCGTCCCTGGCCCAGGTGGCCGGTCTGCGGGCGATGCTCGAGGAGATGGCGGAGCTGGAGGGGGGCAGCGGGCCTGCGGCGTACGGCGCCTTCGGTCTGCGCGACGCCGCCTTTCACGACCTCGTCGCCCTGAGCGCGGAGAACCAGGTAATCCGGGAGTCGCTGGCGCGTCTGCACAGCCATGTGCACCTCTTCCGGCTGCACCACGACACCCAGGTCACCCACCTGGCCATGGCCGAGCACGAGCAGATCGTGGCCGCGATCGCCGCGCGTGACCCCGACGCCGCCGCGTACGCGATGCGCCGGCACATCCTGCGCTCCGGCGAGCGTTTCCGGCGGTTGTTCGACGAGGCCAAGGACGCCGACGCGGTGGCGCTGGAGGCTTGACGGGCGGGCTGGGCCGGGGAATGCTAACTGAATCGGATCGGATTGGATCTACCTACCCGCCCCCGGACGCGAGGAGAAGCAGGTGCCCAGAGCGCTGCTCCTGACCGGCGACGCCGCCGAGGAACTCGACACCATGTATCCCTACTACCGCGTGCAGGAGGGCGGCTGGGACGTTGACGTCTCGTCACGGACGAGGCGTGACGTGCAACTGGTCATCCACGAGTTCGACCCGAACTCCGACGCCTACGTGGAGAAGAACGGCCGGAAGCTGCCGGTCGACGTGCCCTGGGCCGAGGTCGACGTCGAGCGCTACGACGCCCTGATCATCCCCGGGGGACGTGCCCCCGAGTGGATCCGGGTCGACGCCGACGTCCGGCGCATCACCGAGCACTTCTTCGCGCGTAACCTCCCCATCGCCCTGGTCTGCCACGGCGCCCAGGTGCCGGCGGTGTACGGGCTGCTGAAGGGCCGGAAGACGGCGTGCTTCCCACCCATCACCGGGGACATGGAGAACGCGGGCGCGACGGTCATCGACGCTCCCGACGTGGTGGACGGCAACCTCGTCTCCTGCCGGGGCTGGCCGGACATGCCGCAGTTCGGCAGGGCCATGATGGAGCTGTTCTCGAAGTCCGTCGGCTCCGCGTCGGCGTGAGCACACCTGGCCCGCCCCGGTGACGACGCTTCGCACCGTCACGGTGGACGGCTCGCCCGTCCATGTCATGGAAAGCGGCACCGGGCCCGCGGTACTGATGCTGCACGGCTCCGGACCCGGCACGACCGGGACCGGAGCCTGGGCACCGACGGCCGAGGCGCTCGGCACGTCCTGGCACCTGGTGGCTCCCGACCAGGCGGGGTTCGGCCGTACGCCGGTCCCGACGGGTTCCCGCGGTGGGCTCCGACTGTGGTCGGAGCAGGCTGCGAGCCTGATGGATGCCCTCGGTATCGACCACTACGACGTGGTGGGTCACTCCATGGGCGGTGCCGTGGCGCTGGCGTTGGCGGCCGCGCGACCCGGGCAGGTCACCCGGGTCGTGGCGGTCTCGACGATGGGCGCCCCCGAGGCGCCGCTGTCGGAAGGGCTCGATGCGATCTGGGCCGCCCCCGCCAACGCCCTCGGAGCGCGGGACATGCTGAGTCGCCTCGTCCACGACCAGGCGCTGGTGAGCGACTCGGCCGTCGATGCCCGGGCGACGGCGATGCGAGCCGGGGCGGCCGCGTACGCGTCGTTGTTCCCGCCACCCAGGGCACGATGGGTCGACGAGCTCACCCTCTCGGCGCAGGCGTTGGCAGCGGTCCGCGCGCCGGTGCTGCTCGTGCACGGCGCCGAGGACCGGATCACCCCGCTCGAGACGGCAGCCCTGCCCCTCCTGGATCACCTGGCCGATGTCCGTCTGCACGTGCTCGGCCGGTGCGGGCACGTGCCGGCGGTCGAGCATCCGCACGAGTTCAGGGACCTGCTGTCGTGCTTCCTGCGGCGGGACCGCCGGCATCGAACAGCTGCGGCAGGTCCGTAGCCCGTGCCCTGCCGCCGCGCGCATTGCGTTCCGGGCGTGGTTCCGACGCTCGGTTGAGGGTGGGTCGCACCTCCGCCGACCCGATGCCGCCGTCGTCGCCGTCCGGAAAGCTCGTCCCAGGTCTGGTGACCGGGCAGCCCGGTCACCGAGCATGCTGGTCGCTGCGCGCGACCAGGATCCCGGACGTAAGGTCTGAGTCATGGCGCCCACGTTCAACGCGATCGGCCTCGCGGTGGCCGACATGGCAGCGTCCCTCGCCTTCTATCGGCGGCTGGGCCTTGAGTTTCCGGCCGGTGCCGAGCAGGAGCCGCACGTCGAGACGACGGTCGCGGGCGGTATCCGCCTCAAGTGGGACACGCACGCCTCGTTGCGGTCCTTCGATCCGGGCTACCAGCCGGCACCGCCCTCCGGTGGCTGGGCCTTTCTCTGCTCCGATGCCGCCGAGGTGGACCGCTGCCACGCTGACCTGGTGACCGCCGGCTACTCCTCGGTCAACGCGCCCTGGGACGCGCCGTGGGGGCAGCGTTACGCACAGGTGCGCGATCCGGACGGCAACGTCGTCGACCTGTTCGCCTGGACCGGGTCACCGCAGTAGAGCGCTCGACGGCCTCGGTCGCCTCCTCGCGTCCGAGGTGAGCCTGGACGGCGTGGGTCGCGTCGATTGTCACCGTCGCGACCGTCCGACGGACCGGGCCACTAGGTCGGCGGCGCGGCAGCTGATCTGACGGCACTGTTCTCCGTCGCCCAGGCACAGATGGCGGCGAGTGGCTCCTGAAGGGTCTTGCCGAGGTCGGTCAAGGCGTACTCGACGTGCTGCGGCGGTGCCTCCCTGAGCACCCGTCGCTGCACCAGCCCGTCGCGCTCCATCTCGCGCAGTGTCTCGGTCAGGACCTTCTGGGTGACCCCCGCGACGCGGCGACGCAGCTCGGCGTGCCGTTGGGGACCGGCGAGCAGCGCGTAGATGATCAGAATCCGCCACTTGGAGGCGAGCCGCTCGATCGCCTGCCGCGTCGTGCAGCCCTCGTCGAGGACGTCCGGAATCACCAGCGACATGAGCACCCCCGGGTGTTGGACCGCGCGTCGAAGGGCACCGGGAAGTGCCTTCTGTTCGACGAGCACCGTGCGACCTAGCGTCGAGCCAACAGTAGACGCCGAAGGGAACACCGTCGCCATGTCCGACCGCACGCCCGAGCACCGCATCCACACCTACCCCGGTGGCGACCTGAACACCGAGCGTGTCGCATTCACCGCCGATGGTCTCACGCTGGTCGGCAACCTCGCCGTGGCCGCCGACGGCGCGCCCGCTGTCGTGCTGACCGGGCCGTTCACCGGCGTGAAGGAGCAGGTCGTCGGCACGTACGCCGCTCGGCTGCACGAACACGGTCTGACCACACTCGCCTTCGACCACCGCGGCTTCGGCGAGAGCGGCGGGCGCCGCGCTCACGAGGACAGCCAGGGCAAGCTCGCCGACCTGCGCGCAGCGGTGAGCCTGCTCGCCGCGCACCCGGCCGTGGACGCGGCTCGGGTGGCCGTCGTCGGGATCTGTCTCGGTGGCGGTTACGCGGTCCGCGCGGCCACCACCGACCCGAGGATCCGCGCGGTCGTGGGCATCGCCGGCGGGTACAACAGCCCCGTGCGCTTCAGTGCGGGCGACCCCGACGGGTACCGCCAGGCGCTGGTCTCATTCGTGGAGCGCTACGACGACGAGTTGCCGGCGGTGGCCGCCGACGGCGCACCCGCGGCGATGGGCGGCGACGAGCCGTTCGCCTACTACGGCACCGAGCGGTCGGCGGCGGCGCACTGGGAGAACCGGGTCACCTACGGCTCGCTGCACGCGCTGATGACCTTCGACGCGCTTGGCGCGGCGCCGTTGCTCGCCGCCACTCCGCTGCTGGTCGTGCATGGCCGGACCGACGCCTACTGTGCACCGGAACTCGCCGAGGCGCTCTACGCCGAGGCGACCGGACCGAAGGAGATCCGCTGGCTCGACGCCGAGCAGCACATCGACCTCTACGACGTGGAGCCGTACGTCAGTCGGGCCGCCGGCGCCGCCGCGACCTTCCTGCACCGCCACCTGGGCGGCGCTACCGCGATGCCCACGAGTCCATGATCGCGGCGAGAGCCGGAACCTCCGGAGGCACGTCGCCTGTCTACCGGCCACGACCGCGTTGACGCGGAGCGACGACCGTACGGCGGGCTGGCGTGGTCGCCGAAGAACCTCGGCGGCGTGGGCGATGTGATGGACCTGCTCTGTCAGGATCGGCGCATGGCGCACGTCTGGTCCGGTGTGACGATCGACTGCCTCGACCCCGAGCGGGTGGCCGGCTTCTGGAGCGCCCTGCTCGGTCGCGAGCCCGGCTCGTCGCAGGAGGGCTGGGTCTACCTGGGCGAGCGAGGTGACCCGCAGCCACGGCTGGTGTTCCAGCCGGTGCCTGAGCTTCGAGTCGGCAAGGTGCGGATCCACCTCGACATCTCCGTTGACGATATCGACGAGGCCATGACGGAGGTCATCAAGCTCGGTGGCCGGTCCACCGGTGAGCGGCACGACTACGAGCAGGGCGTCGTCGTCATGGCCGACCCGGAGGGCCACGAGTTCTGCCTGGTCGAGTACTACGGCTGACGGCGGCGCACGGACCCACGGGTGGCGTGCCCGGCGGGCGGCACGCGCTACCGCGTGAAGTAGGCGGCGCTCTCCGCGTCCGCGGGGTAGTAGGACTCGATCGCGACCTCGTCGATCGTGATGTCCATCGGCGTACCGAACGTGGTGATGGTCGAGAACAGTCGCAGTTCTCGTCCGCCGACGTTGAGGATCATCGGGATCACGACATCGCCGTCGATCCGTTCGTCCGACGTCTCGTCGGGTCCGGGCGCCAGGAGTTCGTCGTAGAGCGCGGTGAGTTCAGGGTCGGGGGCGGTGGCGAGCTGGCGTGCGATCCGGGTGCGGAACACCGCGCGCACGTCGGCCAGGTTGACGACCAGGCGCGCGAGCCCTCGGGGGTTCAGCCCCAGCCGTACCAGGTTGACCGGTGCCCGCAGCAGGTCGGGAGCCACCTGTGCGAAGAACGGGTCGACGGCGCGATTGGTCATCACGATGTTCCACCGGCGGTCGAACACCACCGCCGGATACGGCTCGTGTGCGCGGAGCACCCGGCTGATCGCGTCGTGGACGGCCGACAGTGCGTCGTCGTCGAGTGGACGCTCGGTGTACCGGGGTGCGAAGCCGCCGGCCAGCAGGAGCCGGTTGCGATCACGTAGGGGCACGTGGAGCTGAGCGGCGAGCCGGAGGATCATGTCGGCGCTCGGCTTGGATTTGCCGGTCTCGACCAGGCTGACGTGACGAGCCGAGACGTCGGTGGCGATCGCGAGATCCAGTTGGCTGAGCCCTCGGCGTCGCCGCCACTGCCGCAGGAGTTCCCCGACCGTGTGCACGATCATGAAGAGTACCCATCCCCGAGCCGGACACCATGAAATCCGATGTCATCGACAAGGCCCGCGGACGCGGAAATACTGCGTCCATGACCATGGAGAACAAGAACATCGTCCAACGTGCGCTGGCCGGGTTGATCGAGACGGGTGACGTCGACGCGCTCGCCCGGTCGCTGAGTGACGACTTCGTCCACCATCGGCCGGGTCCGATCAGCTCGACCAAGGGGGAGTGGCTCGCCGCCGTCCGCGCCGCGCTGGTGCCGCTCGCCGGCATGCGGGTGGAGATTCATCAGGTACTGGCCGACGGTGATCATGTCGTCGTGTACTCGCGGCGCTGGCTTCCGGACGCGGGCCCTGAGATCGCGGTGGTCGACATCTGGCGTGTCGCCGACGGACTGATCACCGAGGGGTGGGAGATCATCGAGCCGGTCGCCCAGGTCGCGGCCAACCTTGTGTGGTGGGAACCCGCTCGGCGTTGACCGCGGGTGCGCCGCTACGACGGGCATCGCGCGGCCGCCCGGAGACGTACATGTGCCCGGGCCGTCCGACGAGCTGCTCGGCCGCGCGACACCTCGCGCTTTGCGATCACGCGCTAACGTGACGGAGTCGGGCTGGAGTGGGGAGCAGTGCATGGCGTTGCGTGATCTTGTGCGCCGGGTGCTCGCGCGGCAGTCGGAGGGCATCATCGCTCGACCGGTGCCCACACTGGACGGCCCGACCGACGCCGCGCCGTTCGTGGCCGACGAGGTCTATCTGGTGATCAGGGTCAGTCAGCTGTGGCTGGCCAACGAGCGCGAGCTGTGGCGGGAGTTCCTGCCCTTCGGTGCCGTGGTGACCGAGTTCCTGCGCGATGGCAACCGGGTCGCGGTGCCGCACCTGATCGGTGCGAGCGAGCTGAGTCGGCGGCTGCAGGTCACCGGCGAGCGCGACGCGGTGGAGATCTCCAACCTGCGGGTGGCCGGGCCGGTGCCCTACGAGGGCGACGACGTGAGTCTGTTGCTGGCGTTGTTCCGCGCCAAGACGTCGGACACGTTGCAGCGGTCGCTGAACCTGATCGAGAACGTGAGCAGCGCCATCGGCTTCGCCGGGCTACTGGGTTCCGCCAGGGTCGCCAAGGCGCTCATCGACGGTATCGAGTCCTTCGTGGACTCGGCGGCGCTGGAGCTGCGCGTGGGCGTGCACCAGTCCTGGTCCGCGCCGACCGGCCCGGCCGGCATGGCCCGTGGCCCGACGGAGCTGGCGCCCACCCACTTCGTGATCATCCGCCGGTCGGCGGGGCAGGCGACCCAGGCGGAGTTGGCGTCGCTCGGGGTGGCCGGTGGTCGGCTCTGCCGGGTGGCCGCGGACGGCACGACCGTGCCCTACACGGAGCACGACTTCATCCTGGTCCGGGTCGAGGCGACCCGGCACCGCGACGACTACCGCCAGTTGGCCTTCTTCCAGCTCTGGCAGCGGACCCGCCAGCACCTCGCGGACGGTGACCTGGGTGCGGCCCAGGTGCTGTGGCGGCAGACCGCCGGAGCACTCTGCACCGACGAGTTGATCCGCCCGCAGCAGGAGGCCCTGTTCGAGGAGTACCAACGCCAGTACGTCGCGCTGGTGGAGCGTGCCTGCGCCCCGGCCGGCACGGTACGCGGCGGGGAACACCGCGACGGCGACGGGCCCGACGGCGACGGTGCGACGGAGTTCGAAGACGACCCGGAGATCCTGCTGCGACGATTGGGGCGTTGAGGCCATGCCGATCTTCCGTCGACGCCGATCCGACTCCGGTGCCCCGGACGACACGGGCCGGTCCACCGGGCCGGGCGAAGGCGACGAGGTCACCGAGGAGATGTTGCTGGGCGCCGCCAACTGGGCGCACGAACTCGTCAACACCGGTCAGCTGGCGGAGGCGGACCGGGTGTTGCGGGGACTGGTCGGCCACGCCCAGGCCCTTTCGCCCAGCCCCGGCAGCTTCCTGGTCTTCCGCCTGCTCGGCCAGTGCGCGCGGGTCGTCGGTCGGCTCGACGACGCCCGTAGGGCGTACGCGATGGCCTTCGAGGTGGCCGCCGCCATGTCGGAGAGCGACCGGGAGCGGGCGGTGGATCTGCGGGTCGCGGCGATCATCGGGATGGCCACCGTGGAGATCGCCGATGATCGTCTGGAGCAGGCGGTCAAGTTGTTCGGCATGGCGACCCAGCTCGCGGAGCTGGTCACCGACAAGACCGGGCTGGTCTCGGCGCTCTCCGGGCACGCGGAGGTCTTGCACCGGCAGGGCAGGGACGGTGCCGAGGAGCTCTACCGGCGGGCGCTGGCCCAGCCTGGCGTGGCGGGGCCCCGGCGGGGGATCCTGCTGGACAACATGGCCCGGGAGTTCTTCCGGCAGGGCCGGCACGACGAGGCGATCCAGGCAGCGGCTGAGGCCGTTCGGTTGCTGGCCGACTCGCCGGCCCGGTACGACGCCTACAAGGCGATGATCAACCTGGCGACGATACGCCGGGAGGCGAACCCCGGCTCCGCCGGTGAGGCGTTCACCGCCGCCCACGACCTCATCCACGACCTGCACTCCGAGGTGGACGCCGCGCACTACACGACCGGCTTCCGGGCCCGGGTCGAGCGCATCGAGGCGGCGACCCGGGAGCGGATGGGCGATGACCTGCTGGCCCTGGCCCACCCGGCCTTCCGGGAGATGGTCGCGAAGCTGGGCGACCCACGGATACGTCAGGACCTCACCATCGGTGCGCCGGCCTATTTCGCCAAGCGGGCGAGTGAGGAAGGTCAGCGGCATCTGATGGAGCACCGCTACGGCGAGGCGGAGCGCTCCCTGCGCACGGCCGAGGACCTGTGGAACCAGCTCGGCGCCGCACACGCGCTGCCGGCGGTCTGGTCGTCCCTCGGCCTGCTCTACGCCATGGTCGGTCGCCACGACGAGGCGCTGGCACTGCTGGAGCAGGCCCGACGGACGGCACACGAGATCGGCGACGCCCGCGCCGAGTTCACCGCTTTGATCAACCTGTGTACGCTGCTCTCCCGCGACCCGACCCGTACCGGGTTGAACCTGTTGGAGCTGGCAGCGCAGGCTCGGGCGCTCTTCACCTTCCTGAACGGGCAGTTCCCCGTCGAGACCACCGGCGACCTGGGCATCCTGGACTCCATCATGGCGGGGGTGGCCCGCGACCACGGCGCGACGGCGCTCGCCGACCGTTACCTGCTGGCCTCGATCGACACGGTGCAGCGCGCACACGAGCGGCACGGTGCGGAGCTGCCCTTCGCCGGCCTGGATCGGCTGGCGCTTCGACTCGGCACACTGGTGCTGGACTGGTCGCGCTCGGGCCGGGCGGAGCAGGCCGCGCCCTTCCGGGCCCGGCTTGTCGCGTTGCGCGGCGAGGCGACAGCCGCGGCCGTGCGCTACCCGGCGGACGCGGCGCTGGGTCTCGCCGCGCTGGCCGCCGGTGAGCGCACCGAACAGACGCTGCGGATGCTCCGCGACGCCTGCGACGGTTACGACGAGCTGCGCCAGGGCATCGCCGACCTGAGCGGGGCGGCAGGCTACGGTGCGATCGTCACGCCGCCGTTCGTGGAGGCCGCGGACCTGGCGGTGGAGCTGGGCCGGGTCGAGGAGGCGTTCGCGCTGCTGGAGCGGGCGAAGTCGCGGGCGCTGCTGGAGGCGATGCGGGACCGGGAGACCGGCGTCGACCCGGCTGACCCGCTGGTGGCCCGCGAGGCCGCGCTCTGGGCCGAGCTGCGGCGGCTGCGCGCCTCGGGCATGGACGTCGACGGGTCCGTCGACACCGAGGAGCGTCGGCGGCTGTTGGTGCGTCGGATGTCGGCCTCCGAGGAGCAGTCGAGGGTACGCGGTGAGCTGCATGACCTGTGGCAGCAGATGGCCGCGACCCACCCGACGATGCGCGCCCACCGGATGGCCGAGCCGATCACTGCCGACGAGGTGGCCCCGTTACTGGCCGCCGCGGGAGACGCCGTCCTGGTGGAGTACCTGACCGGCCCGTTCGGCGTGTGGGCGTTCACGTTGAGCGGCACCGAGCTCACCGCCCGACGTGTGCTGGGGCCGCCCGGTCCCGGCGCTGTGGCCGCCACCGACGTCGACGGCTGGACGGACCTGCTCGCCTCGGCCGACGACGACCGGCTTCGCGAGCTGGTCGAGCATCCGGTGCACGCCGCACTCACCGCGCCCATCGCCGACGTGCCGCCCGGCCGGCCCGTCTACGTGGTGCCGCACGGCACCCTGCACCTGGTTCCCCTGCACGTACTGCCACCGGCCAGGACCGCCGACGACGCCGGTGGAGCCGGACCGTCCGACACCGCGGAGATCAGGGTCCGGCCCAGGACGTACCTGCTGCCGAGCGCCTCGCTGCTGCGGGCACACCGGTCAGTCCCGGCACGCACCAACCCGCCCAGCGGCGAACCCGACCGGCGCGGCGCGCCGGCGGGCCGCGTCGTCGTGTGCGGCGACACCCTCGGTGACCTGCCCTACGCACGTGCCGAGTGCGCCTACGTGGCCGCCCGGCTCGGCGGCACGCAGCGGACCGGCGCGGCGGTCACCTCGGCCTGGCTCGCCGACGCCCTCGCCGGGCCCGAACGCCCCCGGTTGGTCCATCTGGCCTGCCACGCGGTCTTCGATCGGCGGCGTCCCGAGCGCAGCGGACTGGTGCTGGCCGCCGCGCCGACACCCGGTGCGCCGCGGAACCTGGATGAGGTCGTACGGGGACGGCATCTCGACGGCGACATCCGACGCGGCGAACCGCTGGATCCGCGCGCCGCCGCCGAGCCGGATTCGGGTGCCGATCTGGTGAGCCTGGCCCGACTGGCGCAGTGGAACTGGAGCGGCGTGCTTGTCGTCCTGAGTGCCTGCGACAGCGGTCGGCATGAGGTGCGCGACGGAGACGAACTCGTCGGGCTGGGCCGGACCCTGCTGGCGGCTGGCGCCAGCGGCCTGGTGACGGCGATCCGGCCGGTCCCCGACCTGGCGACGGCGCTGCTGATGGGTTGGTTCTACGACGGGCTGGACCCGGCGGGCCCGCTCGGCCTGGCGCAGGTCGGCCCGGTCCTCGGCCAGGCGCAGCGACAGTTGCGCGAGGCGAGTGCGGCCGATCTGGTGGAGCGGGGCGTCCACCTGGTGGCGGCGGGGGGCGACCAGGCCGTGCTGGGGTGCCGCACCATCGCGGTGGCGCACCGGACGGCGGGCGAGATGGAGGCGTTCGTGACCTGGCAGCGCCATCTGAGCAGGCTCGTGGAGGGTCAGCCACTACCGGCGGGGGCGACGTCCCGACACGTGTCCACGAGCGCGCCGGCGTACCGGACGGTCCGTCCGTTCGCCGGACTGGCCGACTGGGTCTCGTTCACCGTCTACGGCGGCGCGCCGGTCGGAAGTTAGGTTTCTACCGGCACCGCGAACCGTCCGGCGCGGGCGACGACGATCTTCCGCGCTACCTCGCGACCGCCTACGGTTTGCGGGCAAGGAGTCCGACGAAGGTGTGGTAGGTGTCGGTCTGCTTCGGCGCGGGCGTGCCCGGATCCGGACGCCACTCGGCCAGCGGCACCAGCCCCGGCTCCAGCAGCGTCAGCCCGTCGGCGAAGGAGAGGATCTCCTCGTCGGTACGCCAGCGACCGGTACCCAGCGACTCGTTGAAGACCCGCTCGACCTCGCGGGCCTTACGGGAGCCTTCCGGATCCCGCTCACCCGGATCACGGAAGTGTGAGATCGCCACGTAGCTGCCCGACGGCAGCGCCTCGATCAACTCGGCCGACACCGCTCGCGGATCCTCGTCGTCGCCGAGGTGGTGCAGGATCGCGAAGAGCAGCAGCCCGATCGGCCGGTCGAGGTCGAGGAACCGACCGACGTCCGGGTGGCCGAGGATCTCCTGCGGTCGACGGATGTCGGCCTGGATCACCGTGGCCCGGCCTTCCGCGGCGAGCAGCGCCCGCCCGTGCGTCAGGACGATCGGGTCGTTGTCCACGTAGACCACCCGGGCGCTCGGGTTGTGCTCGGCGGCGACCTCGTGCACGTTGCCCTGGGTGGGCAGGCCCGACCCGATGTCGAGGAACTGGTCGATGCCGGCCTCGGTGGCGAGGAAGCGGATCACCCGGCGCAGGAAGGCCCGGTTCGCCTGGCCGGCGGCCGGCCCGTCGGGAGTGATCCGCAGGGCGTGCTCGGCGACCTTCCGGTCGACCTCGAAGTTGTCCTTACCGCCCAGAAAGTAGTCGTAGACCCGGGCCACGCTGGGAACGGTGAGGTCGATTCCGGGGGGTGCGGCCTCGTCGCGGGTCACAATGGCATCTCCATCCGAATCTGATCGACGCACCGGTTTCCGTGGGCGGCGCCGGACCTTGGTGGGAAGTGTAGCGATCGGACGGTGCGGATTGTCGCCCCGCTGGTATCGCTCCCACCAGACCGGCCCCGCGACCAGGAAGCATGCCGGACGGCGGAGTTCCGGCATCCGCTGTCAGCCGGTCAGCACCAGGGCGTGTGGCGTGACGGCCATCGTGGCGGCCACCGCGCTGCCGACCCGTACCGTCGCCTGTGGTGCCTCGACGAGGGTCAGCGCCGAGCGTGCCACGCCCTTCGAGGCGGTCAGGATCTGCCTGCCGCCCACCTCGACACCGCCGGTGGCCTCGCCCGTGGCGGTCACGGTCACCAGCGCCGCGGCGATGCGATCCACCGGAACGTCCGGGAGTGAGGCCGTGGTGCCCAGGGTGACGTCGACGTCGGACTGTTCACCGACGCGTACCGGCTCGGGGGTCTGTGGCGCAACGGGCACCACCAGGCCCTCGGTGGATTCGGGTGCGCCGGCGCCGGTGACGTAGCCGACCAGGTCGGCCCGCAGCTCCGTACCCGCTTCGTACCGTAGGTGAACGGATCCGTCGCGCACCGGTATGACCATGAGCCCGCCGCGGGTGCGGTCGCTGCCGCTGGTGGCCGACCAGTAGACGGTCTGGTTCAGGTCACCGGCGCGTGTCCCCGCGGAGACGTACCCGCCGTTCGACCCGACGTCGGCGGAGACCTGCAGGATCACCGCCGAGGTCGGGCCCGCGTCAGCGAGTGGCCGGATCTCGGCGAGCGGAATCCTGGCTTTCTTCCCGTCGGTCCGCGGCACCAGGGTCACCACCCGGGTGGGGGGCACCGCCACGATGCGTCCGGCGTCGGAGCGCTGCGTCGGTTCGAACACACCGACCAGACGTACCAGCAGATCGCCGCCGCCGGTGGTGCGGGCCCGCAGGTCGCCGTCGGGGGCGAGGTGCGCGACCACGGTGGCGGACAGTTGTGCGCCGGCCTTCGGTGCCCGCAACACGACCGTCCGGTCGGCACCCTGGCCGACGGTGACCTCGCCCGGGCCCTTGGCGTTCAGGATCGAGACCTCGACAAGCACCACACGTGTGTCGGCGGCCGTCTCGGGCATCGGCACCGTCACGTCCACTCCGGCGGGCAGCGAGCCGACCTCGCGGGAGTCGAGCAGCACCCGGGGCCGTACCGGGACCAGGCGGGCGGAGCCGGCGACCGTCCGGTCCGTGGGAGCTGCCGAGGCGTCGCCGAACGAACGGGCGTCGAGTGCGGTCGCCGGGACGCTCCCGGGCTCGCCGACCCAGGCGCTCACCGCGTACCTCGAGCCCACCAGCACGGTAGCGGAGGTGAGGACCCAGGCCAGCGCGATGATGAGCCAGCGGGCCACCGGTGACAGGGGCCGCCGCTCGCCGGTGGCGACGGTGACCTTCACACCTTTCGTCGGGATACGCATGGCGTCTCCTCCGTCTGCTGCTCGCGCTCACCGGACGCGCTCACGCGCTGCACCGCCCACCCGGTCTCCGCTGTGCTGCTGTCCCATTGTCCGGCATCACTGCCGGCGTCGTCACGGTCTGTCGGCCGGTCCCCACGCCCGGGGCTGTCCGTCTCGGCGAAGGCGCCGAGGGCCGCGGCCGCCGCCCACCCGGAGGTCTCCTCCGCGATCGCGCCGACGAGTCGTCGGTCGACGGTTATCCCGACCCGCAGAACGACGTCGCTCCGCAGGCGGGCGAGCTGCGCCGGTGCCCGCACCGCGGTCGGCAGGAATCCCGCGCGGGCGAGCAGCGCGGCGAACTCCGGCCGCGACGTCGTCGGTCCGTCCGCAGCGTGCCGACCGCCGGCTCCACCGGGATCGCCGAACTGACCGGGTACGTCCACGATGGCTGTCGGGCACCATCGGGGCAGGCCGAGCTGCCGCCGAGCCCGGGTCAGCCGCCGCGACAGCGGCCTCGCCCTCGTCGGGCTGCCGGCGACCTCGGCGACCGCGGCCAGCCGCACCGGATCGTCGCGGACCACCGCCACCACGACACCGTGCGCGGTCAGGCAGACCCCCACCCCGTACGCCGACTGACTGCTCATCGTGCCTCCCCGGCGAACACCCCGACCGGCACGGCCAGCCGCGCGCCTGGTGACGGCGGGGCCACGAAGGCGACCTGGACCTGGGCCAGCCCGCCGGCCTCCACCAGATAGCCACGTCCCGGCAGCGGCCGGGGCGGGGCCTCGCGCGGCAGTCGCACCCGGAGCACCTCGCCGTCGTCCGGCGCCGGGCGTAGCAGCAGTCCGGTCCGCGACATGGTCACCGCCCGCTGCCAGGGTTGCATGCCGCGGAAGGCGTCGGGCCGGCCGGCGACGACAACGTGGACGCCGGCCGGTAGGGCCGGCAGCAGCCGGTCCAGGGCCGGCCCGGCGTCGGGCAGCGACTCGATCCCGTCGACCAGCAGAAGTGCCCGTCCCGTGCTCGGCTGGCTGGTCAACCCGCTGAAGGAGCCGCTCACCTCAGTGCCCTGGGTGCCGGTCCAGGCGTCCGGGTCGGCGGCCACCACGAGTACGCGGGCATCGGGGGCGCTGGCGCGGGCGGCGGCGGCGAGCAGCCGGAGCGTACCCGTGCGACCGCTGCCGGCGGGACCGGACACCACCGCGTGCATGCCCGGGCCGAGCGCGAGCGTGGCGACGCTGAGGTCGCGATAGTGCCGGCCGATGCCGAGCCGCCAGACCGGCCCGCCTGCCGCGGACGAGGACAGCACCTCTCCGGCGGGCACCAGTTCGGGCAACACCGTGACGGTGGGCGCGGGAACCGCGTCCGGGTAGTCGGCGACGACCCGGGCCACCGCGTCGGCGAGCGCGCCCGGCCGAGCGTCGCAGTGCCGCCCGATCTGGACCTCGCGCCGGGTCTGCAGGTCGATGGCCCGCAGGCCGGTCAGCTCGGGCACGTCCCGGGCACGCAGGCCCAGTCCCGTGTACGAGTTGGCGTCGGCCAGGCGTAGACACAGCTTCGTGGGCAGTTGGGCGAGCACCCGACCGGGTACGCCGCGGTCGTGCGACGCCGAGATGAGCAGCCGGATCCCGACGGGTGCGCCGTCGCGCAGCAGCCGCTCCAGTCGGGCGCCGACCTCGGCGACGCCGGTCCGTTCGGCCCCTTCGACAAGCGCGTCCCAGCCGGCCACCACGAGCAGGACGTCGGGTGATGCCGCCCGGCTCACCCGCCGGCGGGCGATCTCGGCGTCCATCTGGTCGAGTACCCGGGCGAGGCGCTCGCTGTCGTCGACGCCGACTGCCGCGCTCACATGCGGCAGGCCGGCCAGCGCCCCCAGGCCGGTGCCGAGTCCCTCCAGTACGAAGATCCGCTGCCGGTCGGGTGCGCGGTGGCGGGCGAGGGAGAGGCAGGCGGTGGCGAGCACCGCGCCGGTGGCGGCCGCGTCGGCACCGAGCACCAACGTCCCACCCGCCTCGGGCGCCCAGCACCACACGTCGGAGCGCTGTTCGTCGGGCAGGTCCACCAGGCCGAGCGGAACCGGGAGCGGACCATCCGCGGTGGCGCCGATGTCGGCGGCCAGGCTCCAGGCGTCCACCTGCTGCGGCAGCGGTGGCGGGCAGGGCACCCGCGGCCGGGGGTAACCACCCCGCTCGGCGGCCTGCGCCAGCACGCTCACCAACCTTTCGAGATCTGTCGGTACGCCGTCGGGCTGGTCCTCCCGTACGTCCGTCACCTGCTCGGTCAGCAGTGCGAACGGGGCGACCTCGATGCGTGCGCGTGGTCCTCGTCGGGTCGCTGCGGACACCAACGCGGTCTGCACCCCGACGACCTCGCCGGCGCCGAGCCGGACGTAGGCGCGGCCCGGCCGGTGCCGGTCGATGTCGGCCGCCTGCCGGGTGCCCAGCACGTCACGGGAGTCCGCCTCGTCCTGGACGCGCAACGCCACCCGCAGGTTCGTGTTGGCCCGGATCTTGCCGTCCACCACGCCCTGTGGTCGCTGGGTCGCGAGCAGCAGGTGGATGCCGAGACTGCGGCCCCGCTGCGCCACGTCGACGAGCGCGCCGAGGAAGCCGGGCAGTTCCACCGCGAGCGTGGCGAACTCGTCGATCACGATGAGCAGCCGCGGCAGCGGCGGGTCCGCAGCCACCAGGTCATCGATGTCGCTGACACCGGCTTCCCGCAGGCGTCGCTCCCGGTGTCGCAGCTCGGCCCGTAGGCAGCGCAGTGCCCGCGCGGCGAGGTGTTCGTCGAGATCGGTGACCAGCCCGACGGTGTGCGGCAGCGCGGCGCAGGCGTCGAAGGCGCCGCCGCCCTTGAAGTCCACGAGCAGGAAGGTGAGCGCGTCCGGCGAGTGCGCGCAGGCCAGCGAGGCCACCACCGTGCGCAGGAACTCGCTCTTGCCCGCGCCCGTGGTGCCCACCACCAGACCGTGCGGTCCGTCGCGGTGCAGGTCCACCGTCAACGGGCCGTGTTCGGTGAGCCCGATGGTGGCCTGCATCCCGCCGGTGCCGCGTCGCCACCACTCACCCACCGACAGCGGGTCGAGTTCCTCGACCGGCTGTGCCAGCCCGTCGGGGCCCGACATCACGGCCCGCAGCAGGTCCACCAGGCGGGCGTGGGCCGGCAGCATGGCCGCCGCGACCGCCTGCTCCGGGTCGGTCCAGCGGGCCAGCGCCCGGGACGCCGGAGCGCAGACCTGGTCGGCGGCCCGCACGGCGAGCAGGCCCGGCGTCCGCTCGCCGGTGACCGCGTCGGTCAGCTCGGCGGTGCCGTCCGGCGCCAGTTCGAGGAAGCACTGGCACACCGAGGGCAGGCGTTCGGTGTGTCCGCTCACCACAAGTGTCCGGCCGCTGCCGCGGGCGAGTCGGCCCAGCATCGACGCGACCCGCCCGGTCACCAGGTCGTCGCCGTCGACCACGACGACGGTGTGCGTGGCACCGACCCGCTCCGGGCCGGCCCCACCCTGCGCCATGAGTGCGGTGCGCGACGGCGGTGCGGTGTCGGCGGCCAGCCGGGCGAGCAGTTGTTCGGTGGTGGCCGGGTCGGCGGCGACCCGCAGCGTCCCGTCGTCACCGCTGAGGTGCGGCAGCCATTTCAGCCAGTCCCAGCGGGCCAACCGGTCCGGCTGCACGACCAGCGCCAGCGCCAGGTCGGCCGGTCCGTGCCGGGTGACCAGATCCAGCACGACCGCGGCGGCGGCGCTGTGCGCGGCGGTGCCCACGACACCCAGTCCGGTGCGGTCACGCAGGGTGACGTGGATCGGTACGTCCGGCAACCGGGACCGTTCGGCGAGCGCCTCGCCCAGCTCCGGTCGGCCGGTCAGTTCCTCGGTGCCGCGTCGGCCCAGCTCCGGAAGCCAGGGGCGGGCACCCACACCGATGACCACCCGCAGCTCGTCCGCGTCGCCCGGGCGCACTTCCCACAGCCCCCGACCCGACACCGCTCGGCGCACCAGGCCGGCCAGCCCGGGGTAGGCGGCGCGGGCCGCTGCCGCCACGGCGGTGCGGGTGGCGTCCAGGTCGGTGCCGAACCGCTGGACGGCCGCCGCCGACTCCCTGGCCAACCGGATGGTGTCCTTCCTGGCGCGATGCCGGGACTCGACCCAGCGGGCCAGCGCCATCAACGGCGTCATGGCGACCATGACCAGGAAGAACGGACTGAACACGAAGGCCATCACCACGCCGATGGGCAGCGGCGCGATGAGCAGCAGCCAGGACAGCGGCGCGGGGGTGGCGACCGGTGCCGGCGCGGCGGGCACCGGTACCTGTTCGGCCGGCGCGGTGGTGGCTACTCGGGGCGTACGAATCAGCGGCTCGCGACCCACCGGGGCCTCGGCGGGCCACGGTGGGGGCGAGGGCGCCTCGGTCGGGGGCGCCACCCGGAAGGCGGTGTCGCCGAGCCGGAGGTAGGTGCCGTCGTGCAGATCGGCTTCGGATTCGGCGTCGGTGAGGTCGCGTCCGTCGACCCGTACGGGGTAGCCGTCGTCGACGGCGGTGACCCGCACCTGGTCGGTCGTCTCGATGTGCACCAACGCCCGGGTCACGGTCCCGAAATCCATCCCGGCCGGTCGGCGGCGTCCGATCGCGAAGGTGCCGTGGTCGAGTGCGATGCTCTGGCCACTGTCGGGCCCGGCCACCCGGCTCAGCTCGACGACAGGCCGCCCGACCGGCCCGCCGCCCGACGGGTCGTCCGGCGTGGCCGGTGCCGCCGGCCGCACGCTCAGCTCCGAACCGGCCCACAGCGGCAGGTCCGCGAGCCGGGTGGCACCGGGAACCTCCGTGCCGTCCACCTCGATGGTCAGCTCACCGGCGGCGACCCGGGCGGCGAGCGGTCCGGCCAGGTGGTCGAGCAGGTCGCTGACGGTGACGTCCGGGGCGGCCGTGACCAGGCAGATGTCCCGGGTGCGCGACCGTGGGCCGGCCGGGTCGTGGACCGGCTGCTGCTCTTCGATGCGGACGCTGAGCCTCATGACCATCGTTCGCCGTCGGGCAGGCCGATGGTTCCCGTCGGCGCGAGACTCGGCAGATTCACGTGGCGCGATCGGTTGCGTATCGTGGATCGGTGGCCGAGAGATCTGCGCCGGGTGCGACAGCCGTGTCCGGCTCGTCGGCGGAACCACCGGAACCGGGGGACGGGCGGCGCGAGCTGCCGCCCGCCGTGCTCGTGCGGTTCCGGGCGGGGGACGCCGATGCGCTCGGCGAGGTCTACGACCGTTATTCGCGTGCGGTGTGGGCGGTCGCCATGACGGTCACCCGCGCCGACCACCTCGCGCAGGAAGCGCTCCAGGAGACGTTCATCCGGGCGTGGAGGTCCGCGTCGACGTACGACCCGGAGCGGGATCTCGGTCCGTGGCTGTTGACCATCGCGCGGTACACGGCGCTCGACCTGATCCGCCGTGAGCTGCGTCCCACCCGGGGTGGTCACGAGGCCGAGCAGGACGCGGTGGTGGAGGCACCCGACCTGGACGTGGCATGGTTGTCCTGGACGGTGCAGGAGGCGTTGCGTCAGCTCGCCGACCACGAACGGGAGATCATCCGGCTGTCGTTCTTCGACGACCTGACCCACGCGCAGATCGCCCAACGGCTGGACCTGCCACTGGGCACGGTGAAGTCGCGCTCGCACCGGGCGCACCGGCGGCTGGCCGAACTGCTGGCCCACGTGCGGGATCCCCCGCCGCTGGGCGACGGCGCGAACCAGAGCGGCATCGCAGGACGAACGACAATCGGTACCGCCGGCAGCGAGGGGAGGAGCGAGGGGTGAGCACCGCAGCACAGACCGACGGGGGCGCAGACGAGCAGTTCGTGGACCTGCTGGCCGGGCACCTCGATCGGCACGCGAGGCGCACCCCCGGACGGAAGAAGGTGGCGGCGCAGAGCCCCGACCCGGCCCTGCTGGCCGCCGTGGTCACCGAATTGCGCGCCGAGACCACCTGGGCGTCCGGTCCACCGCCGGCACTTCGGGACAGCATCCTCAGCCGGGTACGGGCGCACGCCGACGAGCAGCCCGTCGCCGCACCGGTGCTCGAGCCGCGTTCCGCGCCGGAGCCGCGGGCCGTGCCCGAGGCGGTGCCCGCGCCGGAGCCGCCGGCCGCGCCGGTGCCGCCGACCGGCGGCGCGGCCACCCCGGTATCCCCGGCGGACCCCGGCCCGCGGTGGTGGCAGCCGGCGTGGTGGCGTCCCCGGATGGGCCGGCTCACCTGGGCGCTGCCCGCCGCCGCCCTCGGTGCCGCGGTGTTCACCGCTGGTGTGCTGGCGGTCGACCGGATGCTCGACCCGCAGCCGCACGCCGACGTCTACGCCGCCGCCGGTACGGAGCTGGCCCCGGCGGCGCGGGGCAAGGTGTCCGTCGTGGACACCCCCTCGGGTGCGTCCATCGTGCTGGAGCCGGTGGGCCTGCCCGCTGCGGCGCCGGGCTCCTACTACGCGGCGTGGCTCAAGGGACCGCGCGGCACCGTACCGATCGGTTCGTTCCACGAGCGCCGCAGCGGCGTACCCATCGAGCTGTGGAGTGGGGTGGACATCGCCGACTACACCACCTTCAGCGTCACCCTCCAGACGGAGGGAGCGCCGCCGACCCCGTCCGGCCTGGTGGTGATGACGGCGGCACTGGACTCCTGACCCCAGCAGGCTGGCGCGGTCCACCGCTACCGGTGACCGCGCCAGCGGGACAGCTCCGCCGCTCGTTCAGTTGTTGGCCCACACCGGTGGTGCTGGCGGCGGCTGGGGTGCCGGGGGCGGATCGCCCGGCTCCGGCAGCCCCCGCCGGTCCCGCAACTCGGCGCGGTACTCCTCGTACGCGGCGGTGTAGTCACGTTCGGCCGCCGCTGCCTCGCGACAGGTTTCCGCACGCTCCCGGCAGGTGACGGCGAGCTGGGTCAGCTCCGTGGCGACCTGGTCGAGGATGGTGGCCGCGGCGTCCAGCTCGTCGGTCACGATGTCGGTCAACCGACCACCGATCATGGAGCCCGCGCCGATCGCCGCCCGCGCCGGCTCCATGAGCGTGCCGGCCATCTGGGCTGCCGCGTCCAGGACGCTCGCCGCGGCCTCGTAGTCCTCCGCGAATGCCACTTCGACGCTCCCTTCCGGTGCCGGTCACTGTGCGGGGGCCGGGGCGTCCTGACCAACCCCGGCCCCGGCACGGCGCCCCACCACTCAGACCCGGGTGATCCCGGTGTTCATGATCTCGTCGAGCTGGACGGCCTGCGCGTCCATCGCCTGGCCCAGCGACCCGGCCGACTCGCCGGCCGCCACCGCGACGGCGTTGAACTGGGTGGCCACCTCGTTCAGTTCGCCACCGAGGCGGGCGAGGTCGGCCCGGAAGGTCTCGAAGATCTCCTGGACGCGTACCGCCGTCTCGTTGACCCGCGCGTCGAGCTCCACGCCGACCTCCTCGGCCTGGGCCCGGTTGGCGCCGGTCCACTGAACGCCGCCGAAGCTCGTGGTCACCGAGCGGGACTCCTGGCTGACCGCCATCAGCGCCGAGACCACGGCGGTCTGGGCGTTGGTGATCTGCTCCTGAAGGCCGGCGACCGCGCTGTCCGTCGTCGAGACGACGTTGCCACCACAGGCGGCGAGGCTGTCACCGAGGCTGCGGTACGCGATGGCGTGCTGCTGGATCTGGGCGACGTCGCCGCCGAGCATTCCGACGTTCATGGCTGCTTCCTCCCGATGTGATCGTCCCGGGCGACCGGTGTCGCCTCGGTCGTCTGCATTCGCCGCCGGGCACCGTTTCGGTTCCCTGGCTCACCAGTCCGACCAGCCGTCGTCGGCATCCAGGTCCAGCGGCGCGAACTCGTCGTCGCTGATGACGATCCCAGGCACCGACTCCAGCTGCGGATCCCAGGTCAACGTGTCGAAAGCCGGTCCCAGCAGCGTCGGCGCACCGTCGTCGTAGGTTGTCGAGGGCTGCGCCTGGGCCCAGAAGTCGTTGTCGAGCCCGAAGTCCACGGTGGTGCCCTCGGGTGCCCCCAGTCCGATCATGGTGTCGTAGGCGGTGTGGTACAGGTCGGGCAGTTCGTGCTCGGAGATGTCGTCCCAGCCGGCCCGGTCCGTCGCTGTCACGGTGCCGTAGCGGTAGAGGTCGTCCGGTGGCGGCACGTACGCCCGGCCGGAGTCGATGGAGAAACCGTCCGGCAGGCCACTGTGAAGATCGAGGTCGAGGTCGGCCCCGGGCCGGACGTCCGGAGCCGGGAAACCGGGCCGGTCGGCGAACGCGGGGTCGAACGGTGACCGGAACTCGTCGCGTACGTCGAAGGCCAGCAGGCTACCCGGCGGCGCCTGCTGTGCGACGAGCACGTCCGCGGTGGACACACCGGCGAGTTCGGCGATGCGCTCCACCGCGAGGTCGCCGCTGACCGGGTACTTGACGCTGACCAGCGCGCCCGCGCCGGTGGCCAAGCCGTCGGCGAAATCGCTCTGCTCGGCGAGCCGGAACCCGTCGCTGTTGGCTCGGAACCCGACGGCCCCGATGAAGGGGATGTTCACCGCGGCCATCCCGTCGAGGGCGACGGTGGGTAGCCGCAGGTCCAGGATCGGGCCGAGATTCACCTCGCCGGCGATCGAGGTGACCAGGCCGTGGTGGCCGGCCTGGTAGGAGAGGCCGGCGATGCCGCCGATGGTGAGACCGTCCACCGGTGCCGTGTCATTGTCGATCAGGAGCACACCGTTGCGGACCCCCACATAGACCGACTCGGACGCCCGGTGAGGCCCCTGCGCGGAGGCGCCCCAGCCCACGATGTTGAGGATGGACTCCTTGGTCCGCGCGCCGCCGTCGAGGACGTGGTTGGCGACGAACGCCGGGTTCTGCGGCGCGGCCCAGACGAAGGACGGGTCGCCGGCCGGCGGCGCGAACAACTGCCCGATGGGATGCAACGGTGGCCCGACCGGCAGCAGGACGTGGAACGGCGATTCCGCGCCACGACCGAGATCCTCGGGAAGGCTGATCCGACCCGGCTCCTCCGGGGTGCTGGCGGTGGCGGTGAGGAGCAGGTCGCCGGCGGGACCGCCGAGCAGCGACGCACCGGCCAGGCTGGCCAGGCGCGTCCCACCGCCGATGGCCGAGTCGTCCAGTTCGTCCAGCCGGCTCTGCGGCATGTCCTCGGGACGGTCGAGGAAGAAGAGCAGGTAGCCGCCGGGGAGCTGCTTGAGCCGTCCCGGGGCTGGGGCCATGCCACCCGGGACGCTCATCGCGCCGGGTGTCGCATCCGGACCCAGTCCACTGTCGCCGCCGTACACGGTGCCATCGGGACCCACGACCGTCGCACCTGGCGGAATGAACTGCATTCCCGGCTGCAGCGGTATCGGAGTCGTCGAGCCGGGCAACGTCATGGTCGGCCGCCCGGCGGCCGGACCACCGGTGGCCTGTGTCAGGACGAACCCACCGCCGAGCCTGTCTGCTCCGGCTCCGCCCGTCAGGGTGCTCTCCCCGGCCCCGCCCGCCAGGGTGCTGATTGCCGGGGCGTCGCTCGGCGGAGTCGTCCCAGCCGATCCCGGCAGTGCGCCGAACGTCGTGGGCGCCGCGGACGTGGTGGTCGCGCCGGCAGTCAGGACGAGCGACTCGCCCCCGGTGGCGGGACTGCCGGCCACGCCGGTCGGTTTCAGCGCGTCGAGCACGTCGCGGAGCCGTTGCAGCACGACCGGGGCGGCCAGCTTCGGATCGACGCCTCGGAACACGCCTTCCAGCACCACACCCACCTCGGCGACGCGTTGCGCGACCACTGCCGCGTCCGGCCCGGCCGGCGGCGCGGTGCGGATGATCCGCAGTGCCTGGGCGAGTGCCTGGCCGGCGGCGAACGGATGCCCCGCGTCGACCGCGGCGACGGCCTGCGCCAGGTTCGCCGCGATCCCGGTGCCTTTCGCCAGGTCGGCCAGGTCGGTGCGGGTCTTGAGGTCGAAGTCGAACGCCGTCCCGGCGACGGTTTTCGGGTCACCGAGGACACCCCTGGGGTTCAGCAGTGCGGCGGCCCCGGCGGAGACCACCGAGAGGCCGTTGCCGAACGCGGCCAGCGCGTCGCCTCGGTCGAGAGCCTGGATCACGCCGGCTGCCGGGGTCACGAGTCGGGCGACGTCCCGTACGGACGTACCGAGCCGCACCAGGTCGAGTGCGAGGTTCCGGTCGATCAGGTCGAGGCTCGCCAGCAGTGGCCCGCCGTTGCCCAGGACGCTGCCGGCGGCGCCGAGCCCCGCGGTTATCGCACCGACCACCGTCTTCGCCTGGGACGCCTGGAACACCGAGGCACCGATGTCGAAGGCGCGTTTGGCGTTGCGCAGCACGTCGAGGGTGGTGCCGGCGTCGAAGAGACCGCCCGCGATGCTGCTCTGCCCCACCAGCTTCGCCGCTCCGGCCGCCGTACCCAGCAGGTCGGCGCCGGCGGTGAAGGCGGACAGGCCCGCGCCGATGACGCCCAGCCAGTTACCGTCGATGGCGTGGCTCACCGCCTCCACCGCGTTGGCCGCCAGGGTGGCGATCCCGACGGCCTGCAGGCCGGGTACGACGAGACTGGCGACCCCGAGCGCGATCTTGCCGATCTGGAAGATCGCCTTGAACGGGTTGTCCTTCCAGGCGGTCACGATGGCCTTGCCGATCGACTTGACGGTGTCGAAGACCCGGGACAGGAAACCCTTCTTCTTCTTTTTCCGCCGGCTGATGCCGGTCAGCACCCCGAGGTCGTCGAAGGTGATGGTGAGCTTGTGTTTGCCGAGGTCCTGACTGCGGCCACCGGGAATGCCCCACTGGCGGGCGAGGATCAGGAACTCGGGGTTGCGCTCGACCGCGTCCCGGCTGCGCAGCCGCAGTCGGCCCCGGCCGAGTGCGTCCACGACGTTGCCACCCACCACGGCGGTCAGCTCGCGTTCGGTGAGCGCCGGAGCTCCGACGACGGCCAGGGAGCGGAAGGCCGCGACGACCCGGTTGACTCGCTCGCGCAACTGCGGTCCGTCGGCCGCGCCGCGCAGGTAGCTCAGCGCCCCCACGAACTGGGCCTGGACAGCCGGCGACTCGGCCATCGCGCGGGGGATCTGACTCGCGACCAGCGCGAAGAGCTGCTGCTGGACCGGCTGGGTCAGCTCGATGGGGGTCGCGCTGCCCAGATCGACCCCGGCGTCGGTCATCGCCTGATCCACGAGCCCGGCCAGGCCGACGGTGTACGACTCGTCGATGGCCCCTGCCGCACGGCCGAACCGCAGGACGACGTCGATGCCCGCCTCGTTGAAGAACGCCGTCGGGTCGGCGTCGCCCTCGAACCCGGTGGGCAGCAGCGCGCTCTGCACCATCCGGTTGGCGCGCAGGAACGCTGTCGCCGCCGCGAACCGGGCCGCCGGCGTCGCGGCCGTGGCACCCGGGTCGGTCCAGCCGACCCGGGCGGCGAAGGCCAGGGTCTGCCCGAGTTGCGTGTCATCGGGCGCGGTGGTGTCCCGGCCCACGAGGTGGGCGGGCAGCCAGTCGGCGATCGCCGCGAACTCGATCTCGGCGGCGGCGATCTTCGCGGCCAGCTCTGCCGGTGCGGTCTCGGCGGTGGCGAAGTCGTGCGTGGCCAGCACGTCGCCCAGTCGCGGCAGGTCGGCCGCGCGGGCGAGACGGTGGTCCAGCTCGACGGTGCCGGCGACCCAGTCCAGCAGCCGCTGCGGGTCGGCCAACACGTCGTCGACAGTTCGTCCGTCGGACCAGAAGTCCTGCCAGAACACCTCGGTGGTGCGATGCTCGGCCCGGCGCCGGAACAGGCCGAGGAAACCGCGACCGGTCTGCTCCCCGTCCGGCGGCGGCACCGGCGGTCCGACGTGTTCGATGCCCAGCGCCAGGGCCAGCACTCGCAGGTCGGGAAGCAGCTCGGCGGGGAGGTCGGGGCGCTGTCCGGCCAGCAGCGCCGGCACCAGGACCGGCGACAGGCGATCGAGCGCCGCGTCCAGCGCCGCGTTCCTGCCGGTCGGGGCGAGGCCGACGAGGAAGGCTCGCAGATCCCGGGGTCCGGCGAATCCGAGCAGTGCGCCGAGCGCACTGCCGAGTTCGGCGGTGGTCGCTCCGAGGCCGGTGGCCACCCCGCGGGGATCTGTCGCGAACTGCTCGGCGAGGTCGGCCTTGTCGATGACTCCGGCGCCGAGGGTGGCGAATCCGTCCTGGACGAGGGCGAGCTGCAGAGGTGCCTGGCTGGTCAACTCGGCGAGGTTGAGCGCGCCGACGACCTGGCGCCGTACCGCCTCCGCGCGGGTCGCGGTATCGCGTAGCACCCCGCCCAGCGTCCGTGCGCCCTGACTGTCGATACCGACGTACGCCATCGTCCGGCTCCTTCCCCCAACGCGTCCCCAGGCGGGGGTCACGACAGCCGGGTTTCGCCGTGGCGGCACGGACCGGTTCCCCATCCGTGCCGGGAACCGGGCAGCGGGTGGCCGGCGAATGCGGGATGTGCGGGCCGCCCGGTCCGGCACATCCCACCCCACCGGCCTTCGGAGGTCACCAATGTCCACCCAGGTCAGCGCCGCGCCCGCAGGTGGCGCGACACCGATGTTCGACGCCGAGCAGGCCCGCGGTGACGCCGCCCGCCGGTGGGCCGGTACCCCACTGGCCACCGAGCACTGGCTGGAGCAGGCGAGCGGTTTTCCCGGTGGCGACGTGTCGCTCGATCCCACGGAGGCGGCCACGGTCGTCGCGGCTGCCCGGGGATACCGGCTGACCCGTGGCCACCTGGCGGAGACGGTCGCGTTCGCCGAGTTCCTCGCCGGCGAGGCGCTCACCGCCGAGGAGCGCGCCGAGCTGGAGCAGGATGTGGTGGATGAGTTCGAGGACTCGCCCAAGCGGGCGTTGCGGTCCCTGCGTCCACTGTCCGGGGGAGTACGGCGGGTGGCCGCCCTCAACCCGGTGCAGCGTGCGCAACGCCGGCTCCAGGCACTCACCGCCAGTTACCTGCTCGAACTGCGCCGTCAGGCCGACGGGCAGGAGCTGAGCCCACTGATGGCGGCGGTGAGCCGGCACAACCCGGTGGTACGGCACTGGGCGTCAGCGGGGGTGGTGCTGGTCGCCGACGCGCTGGCCGCGCGGATGGAACAGCACCGGCTGGTGCTGTGCCTCGTCGACCGCGAAATCGACGCGCCGGCACTGCTCGCCGAGCGCCTGCTGGCCCGCGCGGAGCAGGCAGGTCGGCTGGAGGTGGCCGAACTGGCCGCCTCGGAACTTCGTCTGCTGGTGCTGCGCGCCTGGTTGACCGACCTCGGCACCAAGGCGCTCGCGACGGTCCGGCAGGACGTCACCCGGGCGGTGCAGTCCGCGCTCGACGTGGACATCGTCGTCCAGCACGTCGGCTACCGGGCGGCGCTGGAGGTGGCGGACCAGGCCGACTGAGCCCGGTGGCGTTCCGCGCCCGGTTCCCCGTCGCCGCACCAGCCGGTCGCGGCCATCCACCCGCACCGCGTCAGGTCCTGCCGCCGACGGTCGGCGTCGACGACCTGGCCCGACCGCCGGAAATCCGGATCCCGGGTCACCCTTCGCGGGCGACCCGGGATCGGCGTTGCCGTCAGCGCACCTGGTCGCCCTCGCCGGTACGCGCCTGGGCCTGGTCCACGCCCTTGTCGATGTGCTGGTCGTACTTGCCGCCGGTGCGCTTGTCGGCCATGTCACCGGCCCGCTCCAGCCCCTGGTCGACCTGCTTGTCGTGCTTGTCCGCGAAGTCCTTGGCCTTGTTCATGAAGTCGCCCACGATGGTCCTCCTGTTCCGGGGATACCTTCGTCGGGTTCCCTCGGCGCGCCGCCGCAAACGCCGGCAGGCCGGACGCGACACCCCGGCCGCGCCAGCATCGCTGTGGTCACCACCGCCTCGCCTGGGCTGGACGGCCGGTACGCCGGCCGTCCAGCCCAGGTGGTGCTCAGGCGGCGGTGCACACCGGGGTCAGGCCGGTGGCGGTCCCGACGCCCTGGAAGCCGAACTCGGTGGACTGGCCGGCGTTCACCGAGCCGTTGTAGCTGACGTTGCTGAACCGCACGGTGCCGCTGTTGCCGGAGCGGTCGGCGTTCCAGGCGTTGGTGACGGTGACCCCGGAGGGCAGGGTGAGTTGGACGCTCCATCCACTGATCGGCGCGGTACCGGCGGTGACCCGCACGGTGGCGACGAAGCCACCGGTCCACGAGTTCAGCGACACCGTCGCGGAGCACCCGGTGGTCGGCGGCGGCGTGGTCGGCGGGGGTGGGGTGGTCGGCGGCGGTGGCGTGGTCGGATCGACCGGCGGCGTGGTCGGCGGGACGGACGGCGTCACCGGCGGTGTGGTCGGCGGCGGGGTGGGGTTGCGGCCCTTGTTCAGCTCGTCGAGGACCGCGTGGTAGGCGGCCTTCTTCTGGTAGCTGCCGTTGCCGCCGGTGAACAGCAGGCCCCGCTCCGAGGAACGCCACGACTCGCTGTCGGAGATGCCCCAGACGGTGATGCCGGTGCACTGTGCGACGTTCAGACAGGCCCGGACGACCTTGCGGTAGTTCTCCGCCTGCCCCGCTCCGATGTCGTTGTTGCTCAGGTCGTCGTCGATGTCCAGCTCGGTGATGTGCACCTCGACGCCGAGGTCGGCGAAGCGCTGGATGTTGGCCTGCAGGTCGTCGGTGATGATGCTGTTCGGGTTGTCGTTGAAGTGTGCCTGGAACCCGACGCAGTCGATGTACTGCCGGTAGTTGCGGACGATGTCGTACAGGGCGTTGGCCTTGCGGTTCGGGGTGCCGCCCTGGACCGTCAGGCCGTCGACGTCGTAGTCGTTGATGCAGAGCTTGGTGGTCAGCCCGCCGGCCTGCACGACCTGCTTGGCCCGGATGAAGGAATCCCGGATGACGTCGGTGTCTCCGGCGTCGAAGAAGTCACCGTCGCCGTTGGCGTCCCGGTTCATGGTGTGCGGCCACTGGTTGCGCCGCCGGCCGGTGTTGTTGTCCTCCAACGCCTCGTTGACGACGTCCCAGTAGGCGATCCTGCTGCCCCAGCGGTTGATGGCGTTGCCGATGAAGGTGTTCAGTGTCGCCTGGCTGGCACCCTGCAACGCGCCGGCCTGCGAGTGCCAGACCAGCGTGTGGCCGCGGACCAGCATGTTGTTGCTCTGGGCGTGGTTGACCAAGGTGTCCGCGCCGCTGGTGTTCTGCAGCCCGCCGCTGGAGGTGGCGATCCGGTCCGGCTTCATGTCGTTCTCGGGCGTCAGTTGGCTGAACTCCTGCCCGACGATCGGGTAGAGCCGGTTGGGTGAGGCGGCGACGCCGAAGAACAGCCCGGCCTTGGCGGCTGCGGCCCGCAGCGTGGTCTCGGCGGCCGCGGCCGGGGCGCTGGACTGAACCACCACAGCGCTGCCCATCAGCAACAGCACCGCCGTCGGCAGAGCTGTTCGAGCAACCTTTCTACGGTGCCGCAGGTCGCTGTGCACGGGTCCCTCCTTGGTGCCGGACGTCATCGATCGACGTGGGTGCATGCCCCGGACGGTCAGTCTCGATATCGACCGGCCGCACTGTCAACAACTTCCGGAAACATTCCGGAAATCTTCTCAGCGTGGGCCGCTCGGCCGCACCAGGCCCGTTTCGTAGGCGACGATGACCAGTTGCGCCCGATCACGTACCGCCAGTTTGGTCAACAACCGTCCGACGTGCGTCTTCACGGTGGCCGGGCTGAGACTGAGGTAGGCGGCCAGTTCCGCGTTGGACAGCCCGCGGGCGATGAGCGTGAGCACTTCCCGTTCCCGCTCGGTCACCGCCTCCAGCCGTCGCGGCAGCGGCCGGGCCGGCTCGGGTCGACGCGCGAACTCGTCGATCAGCCGGCGGGTCACCGTCGGCGCGAGCAGCCCTTCGCCGGCGGCCACCACCCGGATGCCGGCCAGCAGATCCGTCGGCGGGGTGTCCTTGAGCAGGAACCCGCTGGCTCCGGCGCGCAGTGCCCCGTACACGTACTCGTCCAGGTCGAAGGTGGTGAGGATGACGACCCGGGTGCCGGCGCCCGTCGGGTCGCCGCAGATCCGTCGGGTCGCCTCGATGCCGTCCATCTCCGGCATCCGCACGTCCATCAGCACCACGTCCGGCCGGTGCTCGGCCGACAGCGCCACGGCCGCTGCGCCGGTGTCCGCCTCGGCGACGGTGACGAGGTCCGGTGTCGAATCGACCAACAGCCGGAAACTGCCACGCAGCAGCGCCTGGTCGTCGGCGATCAGCACCCGGATCACGCGCTCACCCGGTAGGGCAGCCCGGCCGTCACCACGAAGCCGCCGCCGGAGCGTGGACCGGCGTGGAACTCGCCGCCGTGCATTGCCACCCGTTCCCGCATGCCGACGATCCCGTGTCCCTCACCGACGGTGGCGACCGACCGGCGGCCGTCATCGATCACCTCGACCCTGACCTCGCCAGGGGTGACGATCACCGTCGCCCGGCAGGTGGCCGGCGCCGCGTGCTTCACCACGTTCGTCACCGCCTCCTGCACGATCCGGTACACCGCCAGACCCACCGACTCCGGCACCGCTTCGGCCGGTTCCTCCCGTCGCACGTCGAGACGTACCTCGACACCGCCGATCGCGGCCTGCCGGGCGAGCGCGGGCAACTCGTCCAGCCCGGGTTGCGGGGCGTACGGGGTGTCCTCGCGCAGGACACCGAGCACCCGGCGGACGTCGGTCAACGCGTTGCGACCGGTCTCCTCGATCACCCGCAGGGCGGCTCCCGCCTCACGCGGGTCGGCCTCGGCGACGTGGTTGGCGACGGCCGCCTTCACCACGATGAGGCTGAGCGTGTGCGCGACCACGTCGTGCAGTTCCCTGGCCACCCGTAGCCGCTCCTCGGCGGCGGCCTGGCGGACCAGGTGCTCGCCCTGACGAACGGCGAGGGCACGGCGCTCCCGGACCAGCCAGCCGATCATCCCGGCAGGCACGATCATGACGGCGGCGTAGCCGACCGCGCCGGTCCGCGACCACAGATCACTCTCGGTGAACATCAGGGCGACGCTCACCAGCGCGAGACAACCGGCGACGCAGAGCACCGACCGGTGCGTGCCCGTCGACACGGCCACCGTGTAGACGGACAGACCGACGGCGAGCCCGGGCGCGGCGGCGGCGTAGTTGGGAACCACTCCGCTGACCAGGGCGACGGCGGCGACACAGCTGATCACGACGGCGACCGTGATCGGCCACCGGCGCCGGACGCCCAGCGGCAGCCCGAGGGCCATCCCGACGAGCACCGACAGCCACAGCGGCTCGTGCACGCCACCACGCAGCGGCGATTCCAACGCCGCGTACGGGCCGAGCAGCCCGCCGACCGCCACGGCGAGTACCACGTCCACGGTGGCCAGTTCCGCCGGCCGGAGCCGCCGGGTCAGTTGGAAGGCGGTCACCTGCCCGAGCGTATCGGCCCCCCGGACCGGACGCGTCCACCCGCGGGTGGTCATCCTCCGGCAGGACGTCCGGGTCGTTCCGGGATCCCGGATCCGCTCCCGGGCGGACCGGAAAGTGTCCGCTCCGGCACGACGCCCGGCACCCGCCGGAGCCGGCACCCTGGCCGTCATGACCACACAGACGGTGACCCTGACCGGGTTGAGCGCCAGGTACGGCACCGGCGCACGCCGGGTGACCGCGCTCGACGACGTGACGACCAGCTTCGCCAGCGGCACGTTCACCGCGGTGATGGGCCCGTCGGGCTCGGGCAAGTCCACCCTGTTGCACTGCGCCGCCGGGTTGGACAGGCCCACCGAGGGGACCGTGACCATCGACGGCCGGCGCCTGGACGAGCTGGGCGAGGACCAGGTGACTCGGCTGCGCCGCGAGCGGATCGGCTTCGTGTTCCAGGCGTTCAACCTGGTGTCCACGCTGACCGCGGCGCAGAACGTCGAGTTGCCGCTGCGTCTGGCCGGGCGGCGTCCCCCGGCCCGGGACGTCACCGCCGCGCTCGACGCCGTCGGACTGGCCGACCGGGCCGGGCACCGACCGAGCGAGCTGTCCGGCGGCGAGCAGCAACGCGTCGCCGTGGCCCGGGCGTTGATCACCCGTCCGGCGGTGGTCTTCGCCGACGAACCGACCGGGGCACTGGACAGCGCGGCGTCCCGGCAGATCCTTCGGCTGCTGCGCGCACTCGTCGACGACCACCGGCAGACCGTGGTGATGGTGACCCACGATCCGATCGCCGCCGCGTACGCCGATCGGGTCCTGTTGCTCGCCGATGGCCGCATCGTCGACGAGCTGAACGGCGGGATCACCGCCGCGGTCGTCGCCGCGCGGATCACCGAGCAGGAGACGGCTCCGGCGGGAACCGGGGAGCGGCCGTGCTGAGCGTCCGACGGTCGGTGAGCGCGTTCGTGGTCGTCGCCGTCGGCGTGGCACTTGTCGCGGCGGCCACCCTGCTGCTCGCCTCCGGACGCCCGCAGGTGCCCGACCGGCTGGCGTACGCGGCAGTCGTCGTCCAGAGCCCGGAGGCCGGTGCGCCGGCCGAATCGTTCGCGCCAACCCGGCCCTGGTCGGCCGCCCGGGCGGCGGAGCTCACCAGCAGGCTGACCGAGGTGCCGGGTGTCACGGCCGCGGTACCGGACCGGACCTTCTACGCTCAGGCGCTTGTCGACGGCCGGCCCCCTCCCACCGCTGGCCGGCGAGAGGACGCCCACCAGGGGCACGGCTGGTCCAGCGCCCGGCTGGGTGGATTCCGTCTCACCGCCGGCGAGCCACCGCGGCAGGCCGGCGAGGTGGTCGTCGACCGTGCGCTCGGGCTGCCTCCCGGCGGGCCGGTCACCCTGCTCACGGCGGCAGGGCCGCAGTCGTACACCGTCACCGGTCTGGTCGACGCGCCCGGCGTCTACGTCGCGGACGAGGTCGCCGCCGCGCTCGCCCCCGGCGTCCGGGCCATCGGTCTGCTGGTCGCGCCGGGCGCCGATGCCGAGGACGTCGCCGCGGCGGCTAGCGGCGTCGTCGGCGGCGACGGCCGGGCGCTGACCGGCGACGAACGCGGCGCGTTGGAACCTCGGGATGACGCCCGCACCCGCTGGATCGGCATGCAGGTGCTCACCGCCACGGCGGCCCTCGCCGGCTTCGTCACGGTCTTCGTGGTCGCCTCCGCCTTCGCCTTCACGGTCGCGCAACGCCGCCGCGAGCTGGGTCTGTTGCGCGCCGTCGGCGCCACGGGTCGTCAGGTCCGCCGCATGGTGTACGTCGAGGCACTCGTCGTCGGTGTCACGGCCGGGCTCGCCGGGCTGCTGGTCGGTGCGGCGCTCGCGCCGGTGCTGGGTCGACTGCTTGTCGACGCCGGATTCCAGCCGGCCACCTTCCGGGTCCGCTACGAGCCCTGGCCGGTCGCGGTGTCGCTCGCCGCCGGGCCGGTGATCGCGCTGCTGGCCGTATGGTCGGCGTCGCGTCGAGCGGCACGCGTCCGCCCGCTGGAGGCGTTGCGTGAGGCGGCCGTGGAGCAGCGGCCGATCGGACGGCTACGGGTCGCCACCGGGGCACTGCTCGTCGCGGTGGGGGTCGCCCTCAGCCTCGGTACCGCCACGTCCGACGACGCCCGCAGCGCCGCCACGCTCGCCCTCTACGCGGTGATGGCCCTGGTGGCCGGTGTCGCGGTGCTCGCTCCGGCGGTCGTCGGCCCGGTGGTGCGGATGCTGCGGGTGCCGGTGCGTCCGCGGGGCGGTGCGATCGGCATGCTGGTCCGGGCCGGGGCGTTGACCGCGACCCGGCGGACGGCCTCGATCGCCGCCCCGGTGCTGCTCACGGTGGCGTTCGCGGTGCTGGTCTCCGGCATGGTGCGGACCACGACGGCCGCCTACGCGGCGGGCCGGGTCGACAACGTGAACGCCGGCTGGCTCGTCGTGCCCGACCGCGCACCCGGCCTGTCGGACCAGGCCGTCGCGGCGACCGGAGGAACCGCCCTGCTACCGACGACGGTCTTCGTGAGCGACCCGAGCGCGCCGCCGGAGAACCGGCCACTGACCGCACTCGGCGTGGACCCGGCGGGCTTCGCCGCCGCGAACCGCGCGCTCACCGTCGTCGCCGGTTCCCTCGGCGACCTCAGCGGCGACGACACGGTGGTGCTCACCGCTTCGGCGAACCGGCAGCCAACCGAACCGTACGCGCTGGTCTTCGCCGACGGGGAGCTGGTGTCGTTGCGCGTGGTCGCCGTCGTCACCGACGAATCGATCCCGGGCGACCTGCTGCTGCCGCGGTCCGTGGTGCGGGAGCACGACCCCTCGGCGCTCTCCTCCGCGGTGTACGTCCGGGAGCGGATCGATCCTCCGGCCGGAGCGCGGATCCTCGACGTTCCCGGGTGGGCGGCGGAGGCGGACCGTGCGGAGGACCGTCTCGTCTGGCTCGCCACGCTGCTGCTGATCGGTGTCTCGGCCGGCTACGGGGCCGTCGCGGTGGCGAACACGCTGCTGATGGCCGCTGCCGGTCGGGTGCCCGACCTGCGGCTGATCCGGCTCGTCGGAGCGACCCGCAGGCAGGTCATCTGGCTGGTCACGGCGGAGTCCGCCCTGGTGGTGCTGATCGGCGCGCTGCTCGGCGGTGCTGTCGCGTTCGTCGGTCTGCTGAGCATCCGTGCCGGGCTCGCCGAGCAGGCCGGTGTACCGGTCGACCTGGTGGTGCCGTGGTCGGTGGTCGGCGGGGTGGTGGGCCTGTGCCTGCTGCTTGCGGCGCTGGCGAGCGCGCTGCCGACCTGGCGGTCACTGCGCCATTCACCTCGTGGTTGAGACTGGCCGTGCTCAAGGAGGCCGAGAACGCCGCCCCGCGGTAGCGGGCAGGGCTAGGGCCTGTGTCGAAGTCCCTGGCCGGCCTGCGGCGGGCCCAGGCGACGACCGACTGCGTTGGGAATCGGTCCGGATACAACACCGGTATCCGGACCGATTCCCGCCTTGCCGGACCGCCGCCTGGCTTCCGCCTCGGCTCGACCGAGGACTTCGACACAGGCCCTAGGCGGTCCCGTTCAGGGTGGGGTCGGCGGCGTCCCTGAACGTTCGGCCGGAGTGTGTGTCGGTGGGCGCTGAGCGGGTCGCGTACAGCGATGCCAGGAGGTGTAACCGGTCCGCGTCGGCGCTGCCGGGCTCGGCGGTGAAGACGAGCATGGCGGGGCCGGGGTTTCCCGGTAGGGGATAGGTGTCCCAGTCCAGGACGATGTCGCCCACCTCGGGGACCCGGAAGGTCTTGGTGCCGCTCACCGACTCGCGTACGTCGTGCCGCGCCCACAGCCGCCGGAACTCGGCGCTGCGGATGCTCAGTTCGCCGACGATCGCGGTGGCGCGTGGGTGGCTGGGGTCGGTGGCGACGGCGGTACGCATCATGCCGATGTAGTCCAGCGCCTGCTGCTCCCAGTCCGGGCAGCTACGCTCGCCGGTCAGCGTGTCGTCGAACAGCAGCAGGAGCATGTTGAGCCGGTCGGCCGGGTAGGCGTCCGGGTCGCCGAGGAGCGCCTGCGCCATCGGGTTCCAGTCGAGCAGGTCGAGATGCCGGCCGAGGATGACCGCAGGGGTGTCCATCACCCGCAGCAGGCGTCGGGTGCCCTCCGGTACCCGCTCCGGATCGCGGTTCACGCGGGCGGGCGTGGGTCGGCGGGCGGCGTGGGCCAGGGTGAACAGGTGCCGGCGTTCCTTGTGGTCGAGACTGAGCGCGCCGGCGAGGGCGTCCAGGACGTCGTCGGACGGGCGTACCTCCCGGCCTTGCTCGATCCGCTGGTAGTAGTCGGTGCTCAGCCCGGCCAGCAGGGCCAGCTCCTCGCGCCGCAGCCCGGTGACCTTGCGCCGGCCGCCCGGCTCCAGGCCGACGTCGTGGGGACGCAGCCGGCCACGCCGAGCGCGTAGGAAGTCGCCGAGCTCCCGAGCGTACGGACGGGGACCTGTCATGCCGCAAGTGTGCCGTGGCCCGGACCGCCGAAGGTAGGTCCGGCAGACCCAGGCAACCGAGAACGATCGAACCGTCCCGGATCGCTCCTAACGTCGATGGCCCCAGCTCGCCGACACCTACAGGAGCAGCAGATGACCGGATGGAGCACCGACCGTATCCCCGACCAGCACGGTCGGGTCGCCGTCGTGACCGGCGCGAACTCGGGACTCGGCCTGGTCACCGCCACCGAACTGGCCCGCCACGGCGCCCACGTCGTGCTCGCCGTACGCAACACCCGCGCCGGCGGGGAGGCCGCCCGCCGGGTCGGCGGCGACGTCGAGGTCCGCGAGCTGGACCTGGCCTGCCTCGCCTCCGTGCGGGCCTTCGCGGCGAAGATGGCCGGCGACCACCCGGCGATCGACCTGCTGGTCAACAACGCCGGTGTGGTGCTGCTCGGTCCGCGCCGCACCTCCGCCGACGGATTCGAGCTGCACCTCGCCACCAACATGCTGGGCCACTTCGCGCTGACCGGTCTGCTGCTCGGCAACCTGGCTGCGGCGCGGGAAGCCCGCGTGGTCAGTCTCAGCTCCATCACCCACAAGAACGCGCACCTGGACTTCGCTGACCTGATGTTCGAACGCGATTACCGGGCAGCCACCGCCTACGGCCGGTCCAAGCTCGCCACCACGATCTTCGGCGTCGAACTGGACCGCCGCCTGCGCGCCGTCGGAGCGCCGATCGTCAGCGCGCTGGCCCACCCCGGTCTCACCCGTACCAACCTGACTCCGCGTGCCTGGGAGCACCGCGGCCGGTTCGGGCGGATGATCGCCTGGGGCGGGCTGTTGGCAACCCAGCCGGTGCAGCGCGGCGCGCTGCCGCAGTTGCGCGCCGCGACCGAGCCCGGTGTACGCGGCGGCCAGTTCTTCGGCCCGTCCGGGCTCTGGGAGACGCGGGGCCGGGTCACCGAGGCCCGGTTCAGCCGGGAGGCCGCCGACCCGGCCGTCGGCAAGCGGCTGTGGGCGGCCGCCGAGGACCTGACCGGAATCACCTACCTCTGACGACGCGGTGGTGGGCGTTAGAGTCGGCGGTCATGGGACTTCTCACCTTCAGCCTCAACGTGACCCTGGATGGTTGCGTCGACCATCAGGAGGGCATCGCCGACGACGAGACGCACGCCTTCTTCACCCGTCTGATGGACGAGAGCGGGGCGATGCTGTGGGGTCGCGTCACCTACGAGCTGATGGAGGGCTCCTGGCCGGCCGTCGCCCGCGACGAGGAGGCGCCGCCGGCCATCCGAGAGTGGGCGGTCAAGCTGGAGGCCAAGCCGAAGTACGTGGTCTCGTCGACGCGTCAGGACTTCCCGTGGGCGAACAGCCACCACATCGCCGGTGATCTGGGTGAGGGCGTGCGGAGGCTCAAGGACGCGACCCCGGACGGAGTCCTGCTCGGAAGTGGCAAGCTCGCGACCGAGCTCGACCGGCTGGACCTGATCGACGAGTACCAACTGCTCGTCCAGCCCATGATCGTCGGTCACGGCCCGACGCTGTACCAGGGCGGGCTGCCCGGCACGCGCCGGCTCGAACTGCTCTCCGCGGAGCCGATGCGCAACGGTGCGGTGGCCATGCACTACCGCCGCGCACGCTGAACCACCGGCCTGAGCCGGCAGCTCCGCGAGGTCACACGCCGAGACCGCCCACGACGGTGACCTCCTGCCCGGTGAACTCGCCGGTGAGCATGGGCATGGCCTTGTTGATCGCAGCCCTGGTCTCGGGAAGCTGGAGGGACGCGTCGTGCTGCTCCTTGCTCTCCCACACCTCGCTCACCCAGATCGTGACGTCATCGGTGTCCGAGACGCTCACGACGTACGACCGGCATCCGATCGGTCGCAGCCCCTCGACGCCGCGTAGCAGGATGTCCACCACCTCGTCGCGGTGGCCCGGCGTGCTCTTCATCGATGCGATGTATCCGTACGGCACAACCGCTCCCTGTCGGTCGAGAGGCCGCGTTCACGTGTGAGCGCGATCGACCCTCGGAGGTTACGTGTTCGTGGTCGTCGTGTGGGGGCTGGTGCTGCCGTGGCGTCCGGTCAGGTGTGGCACCGGCCGGAGGCCGCGCAACCAGCCGGTGCCCCCGGGTCAGCAGCCCAGACTCTCCTGGTATCCACTGGGAACATCGCCGTCGGCGACCTGGTCGGCGATCTCCCAGACGACCTCCGGGTAGTCGCCCTCGTCGTTCATGTCGTGCAGCACCTTCCACCGGTGGCTGCTGCGCAACGCGGCCGCCGCCTGCTCGACCGCCTGGGTGTCGCCGGCCGAGTCGGCCCGGATCCACTGGGCGATCCAGTCGCAGGTGACCCGGCCGGCCACCGCGGCGCCGAACTGGTACGGGTCGTTGGCCCCGGCGTTGTCCAGTACCGACACGTCGAAGCCCGGCGGGGACGGCAGGTCGGCGAGAATCCTGGCGGCTTCCTCCCGGACGTCGCCGGGCGTGACGATCTCCGGCGGCAGCGCCTCGAGGAACGACTCGGCATCCACCTTGATCACGTGGGTGAGGACCCCGTCGAAGCCGGCCCGCGTCCAGTTGCCCCCGGTGCGCACCTCGACGAACGTGCCGTCCCGCGGTTCGAGCATGGCCGACATGTCGTTCCCGCTGTAGGTGAAGACGTTGGCCGGTCGGTCCGCCACGGTGGTCGCCTCCGGTCTGCTGACCCGCAGCCGGTCGTCGTAGTAGTCCTGGTACTGCTCGTCCGGGTACCAGTTCATCTCCAGGCTGCGGTCGCCGTGGCGAAACTCGATGGTGCCGCTCTCCTCGGCGAACCCGTAGACGCTCGTCGCGGTCCAGCCCGGCTCGTCGATCAGCAGACGCGGGTGCTGCTGCGCGGCCTTCAGGTCGAGTTCCCGCCCGCTGATCGCGGCCGCGCCCACGTCGGGCAGGCCGGTCGGTCCGGCGTACCGGTCGTCGGGCGGTGTGGACCAGACCGACGAGGCGACGATGATGCCGGCCACGGTCGCCGCGGCGGCCGCGGGACCGGCGAGTCGACGGACGAGGGTACGGCGTGGCGGTCTCGCCGGCACCGTTTCGGGTTTCGGGGTGGACATGATCTCCTCCAGGAGATGCTCATCCGCCCCGGCGAGGCGCTGGATGATCTCAGGTCGATAGGGGTCGACGTCGCGGACCAGGCGGTCGAGGTGTTCGTCGGTCATCTGCCCTCCTCCGGGACGGGTACGGCCAGGACGTCGAGTACATGTCCGGGCGCGTCAGGGTCGTCACCGACGAGTTCGCGCAGCCGGGCCCGTGCCCGCGACAGTCGGGTGCGGGCCGCGGTGGCGCTCACCCCGACCACCTTCGCCGCCTCCCGGGGCCGCAGGCCCTCCCAGGCGACGAGCAGCAACATCTCCCGGTCCGTGTCGTTCAGTCGACTCAGCGCGGCCCGCACCGCGAGTCGCTGCGGCACCTCGTCGCCGGGATCGGCTGTGGCGAACGCGGCCAGGCACTGCCGGAGCCGCTCACCCAACCGCTCCCGGCGGATCCCGCTGCGGTGATGGTTCGCCAACACCCGGCGGGCCACTCCGTACAACCACAGCCGGACCTCATCGTCGCGGGGCAGGTCGGCGCTGCGCCGCCACGCCACCAGGAAGGTTTCCGCGACCACGTCGGCGGCGTCCTCCGGCTGTTGGACCCGACGTGCGGCGTACGCGAGAAGCGCTTCGAAGTTGCCGGCGTAGACGCGCCGGAACCGGTCCTCAGAGCTCACGTTCTCTGTATGTCCGGCACCAGGCTCATCGTGACACCACGATACGGTCGGCCGAACCCACCCGACGCCCGACCGACGTCGACTCCACCGCCGGTGTGCCCGAGCCGGCAGCGGGGAGCCGAGACGATCCCGCATCCGGGCGGCACGCTCCACGCCCATCTGTGCCGGGTCCACGACCGCCTCGCTGACCAGACCTGGCACCTGGAAGCCGACCAGATGCGACCCTTCGTGGATCTCAGCATCGTCAACGAACTCGACGTCATCGAGCAGGATCCGGCCACCGCTGAGGCCCACGGCGACTACTTCCGCTCGCTCTTCGCCGCCTGGGCACCGATCGCCTCTCCAGAGGTCACCAGCGAGGTGCGGCGACTCCTCGGCCCCGGCGACGAACGCACCTCGACCGGCGCTGGAAGTCGACGGTCGGAACCGTGGCCGGCCGGTCAGTCACCGGCACGCAGTACCTCGCTCAGCCGGTCGCGTCGCCGCAGCGCCGACTCGACGGGTACGACCACGGCGGCCGTCGCCAGCAGCGCCGCGCTCACCAGGCCGAGCAGCCACCACGGCAGGACCGCCGCCGGGTCGGCGGCCTGCCCGGTGAGCAGCCGTAGCTGGAGCGGGCCGAGGGTCAGGTGGGCGAGCAGGGCCCCGAGCAGCGGGCCGCAGCACGCGGCGACCACGACCGGCGGCAGCAGTTCGCCCGCGGCGACCCAGCGGGCGTCGCGTTGCCGCAGGCCGAGGGTCCGCAGTCGGGTCAGGGTCTGCCACCGCTCCGACGCACCGGCGGCGGCGGCGAGCGCGAGGCCGAGCAGCCCCAGTGCCACCAGCACCGCGGCGACCGTCCACGCCAGCCGGGAGATCCCTGCGGTCAGCGGAGCCACCCGCTGTGCCCGCAGGACGTCCGCGCGGAGCACCACATCGGCGGAGACGCCGCTGGTCGACACGGCCCGCGCCGCGCCGGGCCCGGTCGCCCAGACGGTGTTGGGAACGGCGGGCAGCCCCGCGTCGGCGAGAGCCGAGGCGTCCACGATGACGACGTCGGCGGCGCCGCCGACGGCGGGAGCGGCGCCGACCGCGGCGAGACCGATCGCCGGGGCGTCGTCCCGGGCCAGCCGCAGCCGCATGCCGGTCCGCAGGTCGCCGCTGCTCGAACGGACCAGAGCCGGAACGTCCAGGGGGTCGGGACGGGGTTCTGTGAGCCGGGCCAGCGCCGGCGCGTCGGGCAGCGGGGTGGCGGCCAACAGGCGCTGGAACGCGGCGGCGTCCACGACGACCAGGCGTGGGGTGAGCAGAGCGTCTTCGGTGAAGACAGGTGCCGAGTCGGTCACCTGCGCGACGACGACCTGCTCCACCCCGGGTGCGCCGGCGATGCGCTCGGCGAGCGCCGGCGTCGCGGCGTCGGCGTCGGTGTCGACGTCGAGGCGGGCGTCGGCGCCGACGGTGCTCCACGCGCCGTCGGTCAGACCCCGGGCGACGCTGGTGCCGACGACGAGCGCGAACGACGCGAGCGCCGTGGCACTGACGAGTGCCAGCAACGGCAGTGCGCGTCCGGCCGTGGCGGCCGCCCGGGCGGCGCCGAACACGGCCAGCGGGCGGCGCGAGCGCAGGGCCAGTCGGAGCGTGAGCCGCACTCCGGCGGGCAGCAGCCGCAGCAGGACGAGCGTGCCGGCGAGCACGCCCAGCGCCACGGCGCTGACCGGTAGGACCAGGTCGCCGGTCAGCTCACCGGTGTCGCCGTCGGCGGGCGGCAGCCCGCGCTGGTGCAGGGTGACGACGGCGGCGACCGCGGTGGTCAGCGCAGCGATCTCCACGGCGGCGCGGCGCAACCGACCGATGGCCAGGATCCGGCGGCGCGCGGCACGGTTGGCGGGTTGACGCCGGTCGCGGCTGGCGCGGGCGGCGGCGAGGGTGCCGAAGATCGGCCCGGCGACAGCACCGGCCAGCACCACGGGAACGGTCCAGGTCCAGGAGACGCCGGGAGCGACCGCACGGGCGAGCGCGAGCCCGACGGCGGCGGACGACAGGGACACCAGGGTGGACTCGATGAGCAGTTCCGCACCGAGGTCGGGTAGCGCCGCCCCCCGCTGCCGGGCGGCGCTCAGCACGGCGGTACGCCGGCGGACCAGCAGCTCGGCGGCGAGCAGCAGCACCAACACCGTGCCGGTGAGGAGCCCGGCCAGCAGGACGGCGGCCTGTGCCGAGGCGGCACTGATCTGGTTACGGGCGTCGCGCAGGACGGTGTCGAGCCGTGATTCCCATTTCAGGGACTGGTCGCGGACGCCGGAAGAGCCGGAGGTCGCCTTGAGCGTGACCACCTGCCTGGCGAGGGTCGCGGTGGCGGCCCAGGCGAGCGCGTCGGGTTCGGGGGCGAAGTGGACGGTGCGCCGCAGCTGGTCCTCGTCGAAGGCGAGCCGGGCGTCCGGCAGCGACTCACGCGACAGCAGTCCCGCGATCCGGGTGGTGCCCACGCCGTCGGCGCCGGGCACCGGCCGCAGCAGGGCCGGGGCGAGTCGCCAGGCGGGGTCGGCGCTGTCCGCGGGTCGGTAGATCCCGCTGATCCGGACGTCCTTGTCGCGGCCCTGACCGTCCCGGACCGGAATCCGATCGCCGGGGCCGAGGCCCAGGGCGGCGGCGTCGGTCTCGGAGAGGCCGATCTGTACCGGCCAGGGCGGTCCGTCGCGGGGGATCTCGACGGACCGTCCGGGTGCGGTGGGGCCGGGCGCGTCGCCGGCGATCCAGGTCACGTCCGGGCCGCCGAGGTCACCGGCCAGGTAGGTGACCTGGAGGGTACGCGGTTGGTCGCCGTCGGTGATGGTGAGGCTCGGGCCGGTGACAACGGCGATGGGCGGAAGCAGCGCCGCGTCGAGGTCGGTTCCGAGCGCGTACGCGGCCCGGGCGCGGAAGTTGTCGACGTCCTCGGCCAGGCGGGGCATCCGGATCCGCCCGCCGGTCGGACCGTCGTCGCGTTCCCAGTTGGCGTGGACGAGGACGTTCGAGTCGTGGCTGGCGCGGCGGACCGTGTCCTGGACGGCGTCGTCGGCGGCGATCCGGAGCAGCGCCGGCACGGCCCCGGCGAGCAGCGCGACGGACGCGATGACGGCGGCGGTGAGCAGCAGCGGCCCGGCGTCGGCGCGGCCCCGGCCACGGACGCTGGGCCAGTGCGGCGCCGGCCACCGGCGGGTCAGCCACCGGTTCACGGCGCCACCCGCAGGTGCGCGGCGTCGGCCCGGCGGACCTGGACGACCACCACCACGGCGACCGCCAGCAGGGACCCGGCCAGCAGCACGGCCAGCAGCGCGGCCTCGGCCGGCCACGGCCAGTGCGGCTGGGCGGCCGGCACGGGTGCGGCACCGGAGTCGGAGCGTACGAGCAGGGGAGCGACGACGCGGGTGGCGAGCGCGCCGACGGCCGTGCCCGCCGCGAGCAGGGGCAGGAGGACGCCGACGTGCTGGCCGATCAGCACGGCCCGGATGCCGCGGCGGGACATCCCCAGGCCGCGTAGCCGCGCCACCTCCACGGCGCGGGCCTGCAGGTCGCAGGTGACGTGCAGGACGACGCCGGTGAGCAGCAGCAGGGCCGCGGCCGGCACGACGAGCCGCAGCGCGGCCGGCAGCCCGGCGTGCAGCGGGCCACCGGTGAGCCGGGCGGTCTCCGCCTCGCGGGTCGTGACGGTGCCCAGGTGCAGGGCGGCGGCCCGGTCGGCGGCACCGGGTCCGGCCGGGTCACCGACCCACCAGGCGTCGACCGGGAACGTCAGGTCGCCGGTGACCGCGCGGGCGCGGGACAACAGGTCCAGGTCGGCCAGGACGGCCACGGCACCGGGGGCGGACGGCACGGTCGGCACGACCTCGGTGACGACGATCGGGACGGGCGTGGTGCCGACCGTGACGCTGAGCCGGCTGCCGATGTCGGCACCGACCTCGCTGGCGAAGCGGGCGGAGACGGCGACGGGCACCGGGCCGGGGACCGGGAAGGCGGTGGCGACGAGGTTGGGGGCGGCGTACGCGACGCTGCCGAGGTCGACGGTCGCCGCCATCCGCAGCGCGGTCCCCGCCGACGTGGCCGAGAGCCCGACGGTCGGGTCGCGCACCGTGCTCGGCACCGGCGACACCGACGTGGCGGTCCAGTCCGATGCCACCGTCGATCCGGCCGCCGGCATGGTGAGAGTGACGGCGACGGCGGCGCGGCCACCGACTCCGTACCCGGCATCCGGTCCGGCCTCGACCGGCAGGGACACCGCGACGAGGCGCAGTCCGTCGGCGGTCGCGCACTCGGGCAACCGGTGCGCCCGGCCGTCGAGTGGCACGGGGGGACCGGTACAGGGTATGCGCAGGCCGGTGGCGTCCTGCAGCAGCAGCCGGGGCGTCACGGCGAGGGCGGTGTCGCCGGTCGCGGTTCCGGTCAGCACGAGCGGGGCTCCGGCCGGAACGGCGACGCCGGTGACGCGGGTCGGTGGGGCGAGCAGCGCCGCCACGTCCGGCCAGGTGCGGTCACCGTCGAGCCGGCCGCGCAGCAGCGCGTGGGCGCGGCTGGTGTCGAGGGCGACCAGGCGCGGCGCGTCGCCGGCGGTGCCGAGCCACTGACCGACCGCGGTGCCCCGGTCGAGGGCCGGACTCACCGTCCCCTCGGTGGCCGCGCCGACGACCGCGCCCTCTCCGGGCGCCGGCGCCGTGCTGAGGGCGAGTGCCAGGTCGGTGCCGACGGAGAGCGCGGCCTGGTCGCGCTGCGACTGCTGCCACGTGGTGTCGAAGGCGAGGCCGAAGGTGCCGGCCGCGCAGGCCAGCCCGACGAGTAGCCCGGCGGCGACCGCCTGGGGCCGGCGGGCGGCCTCGGCGACCGCCAGCGTGAGCGCCAGCCCACGGGCGCGGTACGCCAACCGGTCGACGCCGCGCAGGGCGGGCAGCACGACCCGCAGCGCCAGCGCGGCGCCCGCGGTGAGCAGCAGCGCCGGCGCGAGTACCCGGACCACGTCGGCGCGCGGGCTGGCGGCGGTGGGCTGCGCGTACAGCTGCCACCAGCCGGCGGCGGCGAACACCGCGAGCAGCAGGTCGGTGCCGGACCGGGCCAGCAGGTCGCGGCGGGTGCGTCGGGCGTCGGGCGCCGGGCCGGGCCGGATCGCCAGCACGGTGAGGACGGCGGCGAGGACCAGCGCGCCGCCGGCCACCGCGAGGACCTGGACACCGGTGATGGCCGGCCGGGCGGTCAGCCCGGCGCCGTCCAGCGGCGGCAGGTGGGTCAGGCCGGCGTGCACGGCCGACGAGGCCGGTATCGCGAGCGCGGCGGCCACGGCGGCGACGACGACGGCATCGAGCGTCGCGGTGGCGGCGAGTTGGCGGCGACTGGTGCCGAGGGCGGACCGCAGCGCGGTCTCGTCGGCGCGCACGCCGGCGGTCAGCCGGCCGGCGAGGACCAGTGCCGTCGCGGTCAGGACACCGCCGAGGACGGCGACGGCGAGCACGACGGCGGCGGTGACGTGCCGCTGGTCGTCGGCGGAGCGCAGGGTCTGCGGCAGGTCGGAGGCGACCCGGGCGAGCCGGACGCGGTCGCCGAGGGCGGCGGCCAACCGACGGTCGGCACCGCGGACGGCCCCGGCCACGGTCTCCAGGTCACGGCGGTTGGCCCGGGACAGGTCCGGGTGGGCGGTCACCTCCATCCGGTCGACGGTGGCGCCCGTGGTGACCAGGTCGGCGAGGTCGACGAGGAACGGGCCGTAGGCGTTCACCGGCTGCCGGAATCGACCGTCCTGGTGACCGGTGGCGGACCCGGCCGCCGCCAGCGGGTCGCGGTCCCAGCCGCGTCCGGGCAGCGGTCGGACCACACCGACGACCGTCACCTCGATGGCCGGGACGGGCGCGTGCGCCAGCTCGGCGCCGAGGCGCACCCGCCGACCGGGGGTGAGGCCGAGCAGCTGGGCGGTGGACTCCAACAGCACGGCGTCACCACGGTCGCGTGGCCAACGCCCGGTGACCAACTCGGCTCGGGTCGGCAGGTCGTCCAGCCCCGACAGGTACGCCTGCGCCGGGACGGTGGTGCCGGGGGCGAGCGCGGGCGGCAGCGCCCGCAGCACCGTCGACGCCCGCGCGGTGGTGGTCACCGGGAACGGGGCGAGCGCGGCGGCCACGGCGGTTCGGGTGTCGGCGGCGACGGACCGGGTGTCCCGGCCCTCGACCGTGCCGGTGTAGACGGTCACGTCGACGGCGGCGGGCGCGGCGCGGGCCATCGCGACCTCCAGCGCACGCTCGGTGGTGCGGGTGCTCAGCAGGGTGCAGGTGCCCAGCAGGGTCGCGCCGACCGTGACGATGCCGACGAGGGCCGCCAGCAACGGCCACTGCGCGCGGGCGCGCCGGATGACCAGCCTCAGCATCGGCACGTCACCTGGCGTCCGGCACGGACTCGGGCGGTTGTCCGGGTGTCTCGTCGCTGAGCTGCCCGTCGTCGATGCGGATCACCCGGTCGGCCAGTGCCATCATCACCGGGTCGTGGGTGGACACGAGCGCGGTGACGCCTTCGGATTCGACCACTCCGCGCAGCAGGGCCATCACCGACAGGCCGGTCTCGGCGTCCAGTTGCCCGGTGGGCTCGTCGGCGACCAGGAGCCGGGGCGAGGCGGCCAGCGCGCGGGCGATCGCCACCCGCTGCTGCTGGCCGCCGGACAGCTCGGCCGGTCGCTGCCGGGCGTGGTCGGCCAGGCCGACGAGATCCAGCAGCAACTCGACCCGGCGGTCCCGCTCGGCCGGGGCGACGCGGGCCAGCCGCAGCGGGGCGGCGACGTTCTCCGCGGCCGACAGCACCGGGATCAACCCGAAGCTCTGGAAGACGTAGGACACCTTCTCGCGTCGTAACCGGGACAGGCCGTCCTCGTCGAGGGCGGTGACGTCGGTGCCGTCGACGTGCACCGTGCCGGCGTCCGGGCGATCGAGGCCGCCGACGGTGTTGAGCAGGGTGGTCTTGCCCGAGCCGGAGCGGCCGACGAGCGCCACCATGGAGCCGGCGGCCACGTCGAACGACACGCCGCGCAGGGCGTGTACGACGGTCGGCCCGGTGCGGAAGCGCCGGTGCACGTCGCGCACGCGCAGCAGCGGCTCGCCGCTCATCCGTCGCTTCCCGAGTCGGGGCGGATCGTGATGTGGTCGGGTTCCAGGGCCAGCCGGACCCGCCGGGTCAGCGCCAACGCCTGACGGAAGTCGCGGGGCACCTGCACCCGCCCGGCCCGGTCCATCACGGCGTACTCCTCGGCGATCACCTGGGTGTCGCCCTGCGCGTCGGTGGTGGTGCGGCGCAGCACCTCGCTGCTGGTGCGTCCGTCCCGGATCGCGACGGTCCGTTCGACCTGGCCGCTGACCGCCGGGTCGTGGGTCACCACCACGACGGTGACGCCGTACCGCCGGTTGACCTCCCGGAGCACGCCGAACACCTCCGCGGACGTGGCGGCGTCCAACTCGCCGGTCGGCTCGTCGGCGAGCAGGATCCGCGGCTGGTTGGCCAGCGCCACCGCGATCGCGACCCGCATCTGCTGCCCCCCGGACAGTTGCCCGGGGCGCCGATCGGCGCAGTCGGCGACACCGAGGCTGTCCAGCAGTTCGGCGGCGCGCTCCCGGCGCTCCCGCTTCGCGGTACGGGCCGCCGTCATCGGCAGGTCCACCATCTCCCGCGCGGTCAGGTACGGGATCAGGTTGCTCGCCGTCTGCTGCCGCACGAACCCGACGGTGCGCCGCCGGTACTGCACCCGATCCGCGCGGGACATCGTCAGCAGGTTCCACCGGTCTACCCGGACCCGCCCGGCGGTGGGGGCGTCGATGCCGGCCAGGATCGAGAGCAGTGTCGACTTGCCCGACCCGGAGGCACCGACGACGGCGACCAGCTCACCGCCGGCCACGGCCAGGTCCAGTCCCTGCAGTGCCTGCACCTCGATCGAACCGGTCTGGTAGATCCGCACCAGGTTCTCGCAGACGATGAGCGCGTCCCGGCCGAACTCGGGAGCGCGCGCGGACGACCGCGGCAGGGACAGCGGTGTGCTGACCATTCCTTCCCTCCGTCCGGGTCGGGCCGGCGTCGAGCCAGCCTCGGCTGGCGGTCCGGCGTACCGAACCGGCCCTTGGTCTCGTCCGGCCGGCACGCATGGTTGCCGGAGGGGTCGAGGATCCGATCGCCCCCGCCGACGCGGATTGAAGCAGTTTCGCAACCGGCGGCTCCGTTGACCATGCCCCCGGCCGGCTTTCCTGCGTCCCTGGCAGCCGCACGTCGCGGCGCGGGATGTGGCGGCACCGCGCGACCTCGCCGCCGGCGGGCTCGGCACCGGGCAGGTTGCGATCGTGCTCGGGGAGCTTCCGAGCGCACGCCGACGCTGGCACGCTGAGGCGGACGGAGCGGTTCGCCGGCCGGAGACGGCGTGCGGCGACCGCGCCGTGTTGCCAGGCCATCGACGGATCTCACGCCAACCCGACCGGGACCGCTTCAGGAAGGCCCACGATGTCCACGACCACCTTCACCGCCGCCGCGGCAGGTCCGGTGCGCCGCACCGGCCAGGCTCGGGCCGCGTACCTGCTGCTCTGGACGTTTGTCCTGGTCAACCTGGTGATTCTCCAGGTCATGTTCGCTCATCCGAGCCGGCCGACGCCCAACACCCTGACCGCGATCGGCCGTTTCCTCGGCCTGCATCTGGCTTTCGTGATGGCACTGCAACTGCTGCTGATCGGCCGGGTGCCGTTCCTGGAACGGCGGCTCGGCATGGACAAGCTCACCAACTGGCACCGCTGGACCGGGTTCGTGATCTTCTGGCTGGTCGTGCTGCACCCGACGTTCGTGCTGCTCGGCTACGCACAGATCGACCGGATCTCGTTCTTCGCCGAGATCCCGAACCTGGCCAGGCAGATGCCGGTGCTACTCGGCATGATCGCCGCAGTCCTGATCGGCGTGCTGGCGGCCACCTCGGTACGGATCGCCCGCCGCCGCATGTCGTACGAGACCTGGCACGCCATCCACCTGGTGGTGTACGTGGTGATCGTGCTGTCGGTGATCCACCAGATCTACGAGGGCGCCTCGTTCGCCGGCAGCGCCGTCACCAAGGCCTACTGGTGGGGGTTGTGGGCCTTCGCGGTCGGCTCGTTGCTGACCAACCGCCTGGTCGTGCCGCTGGTGCGCAACGTCCGGCACCGGCTGCGGGTCGTCGCGGTGGTGCCGGAGTCCGACGACGTCGTGTCCGTCCACGTTGCCGGCAACCGCCTCGACCGGCTGCGCGCCCGTCCCGGCCAGTTCTTCTGGTGGCGTTTCCCGGGACACAACTCCTGGTGGCAGGTCAACCCGTGGTCGCTGTCGGCGGCTCCCGACGGCCGCACGCTGCGGCTGACGGCGAAGGCGATCGGCACCACCAGCGCCGGGCTGCGGCAGCTACCGGTGGGCACCCGGGTCTATGCCGAGGGACCGTACGGGGCCCTCACCACCGCCGCCCGCACCCGGGAGAACAGCCTGCTGATCGCCGGTGGCATCGGCGTCACTCCGATCCGGGCGCTGCTGGAGGACCCGGAACTGACCGGAGACGTCGTGGTGCTCTACCGGGCCCGCACGCCCGCCGACGCGGTACTGATCGATGAGCTGCGCGATCTGGCACAGGCCAGGGGCGCCCGTCTGCACCTGCTGACCGGTCGCACCGCCGACGGCAGCCAGCCGTTCAGCCCGGAGAGCCTGCGCGACCTGGTCCCCGACATCGCCGAGCGCGACGTCTACCTGTGCGGTCCCGCGGCGATGGCCGGCACCGTGCGACGTAGCCTGCGCGCCCTGCGGGTTCCGTCCCGCCAACAGCATGTCGAGGCGTTCCGGTTGGGGGTGTGAACCTCACCGGCCGACAGGGCGCGAGGCGAGCGGAAGGGGCGCGGAAACCCCGTGGCGGACCGTGACGGCCCGCTGCTAGTTTGCCCGAAGGCCGTGCGAGAGACCGAGGAGGTGGTACCCGTGAACGTTTCGACATGGGTGCTCCCCTGCGGGGTCACGGTCGGGCGGTAGGTCGTCCGGGAGCGCCGTTCATACGCACTCCCGAAAGGCACGACCATGCGATTCACCTCCGAACGACACCTCGACGACGGCGTCTTCGAACGCGCGTTCACGCTCGACGACGTCCCCGGTTTCCTGTGGACACCCGCGTTCGCGACCGCGCCGGTTCCGCTGATCCTGCTCGGTCACCCGCCACTGGGGCTGGGCCGGATGTACCCCCGTCTGGTGGCGCGGGCCCGGGGCGCCGCAGCGGATGGCTTCGCCGCCGCCGCGATCGAGTTGCCCGGCAGCGGTGACCGGCCGCGGTGGGCCGCCGCCGAGCAGGCCCGCGCCGACCTGCACCGGGTGCTGGCGGCGGGCGAGGCGGTGAGCGACGAGATCGTGGACGCTCTCGTCCTCCCGCTCGTCGACCGGGCGGTCCCGGAATCGCAGGCTGCCCTGGACTGCCTCCTGTCGCTGCCCGAGATCGGCGGCCCCGTCGGGTACTCCGGGGGAGTGATCTCGGTCGGTGTCCGACTCGCGGTGGTGGAGCCCCGGATCGTGGCCGCCGGTCTCTTCGCCGGAAGTTTCATCCCGCGCCTCATCGTCGAACAGGCCCGGCAGGTCACCATTCCGCTGCACGTGCTGTTGCAGTGGGACGACGAGGGCAACGACCGGCAGGCGGCGCTGGAGCTGTTCGACGCCTTCGGCTCCACGCAGAAGACGCTGCACGCCAACATGGGCGGACACACCGGTGTGCCCTGGTACGCGGGGGAGGACGCGGGCCGGTTCTTCGCCCGGCACCTACGCTAGCCGGACCGGGGCGATCCGGGCCGCGGCACCCGACCTCGGCGCACCGGTTCCGGGCAGGCACGCAACCGGCTCGGTGGCCGCGACACCGTCAGTCGACGGATCCGGTCGACCGTCGGTCGGCGGTGGTCCGCAGCAGGTCTTCGACGCCCTGCAGGAATGTCTCGGACACCAACGCGGGGTCGAAGAGGCAGCCGGCTGCCATGGCGCCGTCGCGGAGCATGACGAAACGGCGTGCGGCGGGGTCCGCGGTGTCCGGATCAACCTGGGCCATCAGCGTGCTGAGCGTGTCCAGGAACCATTGCCGGTGGGCGATGATCTCCTGGCGCACGGGGTGTTCCGTGTCGGGATACTCGGCTGCCGCGTTCAGGAAGGCGCAGCCACGGAAGCCGGGGGCCTGGATGTTCCGGGTGATGGAGCCGGCAATGGCCAGGAGCGGGTCGACCGGCGACGAGTTGTTGGCGATGGCCGCGTCGACCGTGCCGCGCTCCATCTCGTGGATCTCACGCAGGTAGGCGAGAATGAGGTCGTCCTTGCTCGGGAAGTGCCGGTAGAAGGTCGCCCGGGTCACCTTCGCCTCGGCGATGATCCGGTCGACGCCGACGGAGTGGATGCCCTCCGAGTAGAAGATCCTGGTCGCCGTGGCGAGAAGCCGGAGGCGCGCCTCAGAGGGCCGAGTGTCGGGTTTGCCGCGCGTCATGCCGCAACCCTAGCGAACAGAACGTTCGGTCTGAGGGAAGCGAGCGACCTCAGGCTCAGCGACCCCACATCGAATGGGAAGGCGACCAAGGTCGGCAAGCGCCGTCGACACGGACGGCGTGATGATCGTTCGTGGCGCAGGCAAAGACAGAACGTTCGGTCTTGACGAGCCAGGCCTCACCCTGGCATGCTTTAGAGACAGAACGTTCGGTCTCCCACCTCTCCGTTGAAAGGGTCACCCGTGACCACCATTGCTGCCCCCGGTATCTCCGAGGCTGCCGCCGCCCTGCGGCGGCTGTACTTCGTCCGCTTCGTGTTCGCCATCGCGTGGGCGGGCGTGACGATCGCGACCGCCAGGGAGATCGGTCCCCTCGCGGTGGCGTTGTTCGTGCTCTACCCGCTGTTCGACGTGGGCGCGGCCATCTTCGACCTTCGTTCGTCAAGGTCCACCGGCTCGCCGGCCCTGCTGTATGTGAACATCGCGGTGAGCCTCGTCGCGGCGGTCGGAGTGGGTGTGGCCGGCGCGTCCGGTGTTCCCGCTGTCCTACGGGTCTGGGGTGCCTGGGCGATCGCCGCCGGTCTGGTCCAGTTGGTCGTCGGTGTCACCCGTCGGCGGATGGGCGGCCAGTGGCCGATGATCATCAGCGGTGGCATCTCGGTTCTGGCTGGTGGGTCCTTCGTCGTGGCCGCCGCCGCGGACAACCCGTCGCTGATCAACGCGGCCGGCTACGCCATTCCCGGCGCCATCTTCTTCCTGATCGCGGCTGTCCGCCTCGGCCGTGCCGCGAAGGGCAGCTGACATGACCTCACTCGAGTACGACGTCGTCGTGATCGGTGCCGGCCCCGTCGGGGAGAACGTTGCCGACCGGGTCGTGCGGGGCGGGCTGACCGCCGCCATCGTCGAGCGGGAGTTGGTCGGTGGCGAGTGCTCCTACTGGGCCTGCATGCCGACCAAGGCGTTGCTGCGCAGCGCGTCCGCGTTGCGGGCCGCTCGCCAGTTGCCCGGTGCCCGGGAGGCTTCGACGGGCAACCTGGACGCGGCTGCGGTGCTCGGCCGGCGCGACGCCTTCGCATCGCACTGGCGGGACGACGGACAGGTCTCCTGGCTGGAGTCAGCCGGTATCGCCCTGCACCGTGGTCAGGGGCGGATCGGCTCTGCCCGCGTTGTCGAGGTGACCGGCGTCGACGGTGTCACGACCCGGCTGACCGCGCGGCATGCGGTGGTCGTGGCGACCGGCAGCAGCGCACTGTTGCCGGACATCCCGGGTCTGCGTGCGGCCGCGCCGTGGTCCAGCCGCGAGGCCGCCGCGGCCGGGTCGGTTCCCCGTCGGCTCGCCATCATCGGTGGTGGCGTGGTGGCGACCGAGATGGCGACCGCGTTCGCCGCACTGGGGTCTTCGGTGCAGGTGCTCGCCCGTGACGGTGTGCTCCCGTCGACGGAACCGTTCGCGGGCGAGTTGGTCAGGGAGTCGTTGCGCGAGGCCGGTGTGTCGGTACGCGTCGGCGCGGAGGCCGTTTCCGTCGACCGCGACGATCGCGGGGTCGTCCACATCGCCACGCGCGACGGCGAGCGGGTCGAGGCGGACGAGGTGCTGGTGGCGGTCGGCCGGACGCCGAACACCCAGGACATCGGCCTTGACCGGGTGGGGCTGGTGCCGGGTGCCTGGCTGGCGGTCGACGACACGTTGCGCGTGATCGGTGGCGGTGGGTGGCTGTATGCCGCGGGTGACGTGAACCGGCGGGTGCTGCTGACCCATCAGGGCAAGTACCAGGCGCGCGCGGTGGGCGATGTGATCGTGGCCCGGGCCAAGGGTGAGAGGGTCGAGGACGGCCGGTGGGGGCGGCACGCCGCGACGGCCGACGAACGTGCGGTGCCGCAGGTGGTGTTCAGCGACCCGGAGGTCGCGTCGGTGGGCTTGACCGCAGCCGCGGCCGAGGCGGCCGGGCTGCGGATCCGGGTCGTGGACTACGACCTGGGCGCGGTCGCCGGAGCCACCCTGCACGCCGATGGCTACCAGGGGCATGCCCGGATGGTTGTCGACGAGGACCGGAAGGTGATCGTCGGCTGCACCCTCGCCGGTCCGGACGTGGCGGAGCTGATCCACGCCGCGACGATCGCCATCGTCGGCGAGGTCCCGCTCGACCGACTGTGGCATGCCGTGCCGGCGTACCCGACCGTCAGCGAGGTCTGGTTGCGGCTGTTGGAGACGTACGGCCGCTGACGGCCAGTCGAGTGCTCCACCGCCGCGGTTCATGTCCGATCGACGCGGTCCGGTATCGCCGACGCAACCCCGAGCCGTCGACACAGATCGAACGTTGTGCTCAACCACTGCTCACCCGTGCCCGGCCTGCTCGCCGTCCCGCAGGCCGGGCACTCGGGCCCAGCCGGCGGTGTGGCCCGTACGATGGCCGGTGGTGCTGGTTCGTCCCGCCCGGGTGGGTGGGGCGTCGTAAGAGGGAACCCGGTGCGAATCCGGGACTGCCCCGCAGCGGTGAACGGGAACGACCGCCGTCAACAGAGCACTGGACCGTGAGGTCTGGGAAGCGACGGCCAGTAGGCGACCTGGTGTCATGCCCGCGAGTCCGAAGACCTGCCAGTGCTGCGCACGCCGCCGGCGTGCGTCGCCGGCGGTCCCGTGGGAGGACCAGGGCGGAAGCCGGTACCCGAGGCGTACCCGTCTTCCCTCCCGTGTCCGCCGGACACTTCGAGGGAAGGAACCCTTGGTGAGTACCGTATTCGGGCAGAGCACCGTGCTCGGCTACCCACGCATCGGCGCGAACCGTGAACTGAAGAAGGCCGTCGAGGCGTACTGGGCCGGGACCATCGACGCCGAGGCTCTGGCCGACACCGCCGCCGGCCTCCGGGCGCAGGTGTGGCGGACGCTGCGCGACGCCCGTCTCGACGCGATCCCGTCGAACACCTTCTCCTACTACGACCAGATGCTCGACACGGCGGTCGCGGTCGGCGCGGTCCCGGCCCGGTTCGCCCGGCTGGGCCTGTCCGCGCTGGACACCTACTTCGCCATGGCACGGGGTGTCGACGCCGAGCCGGCGTTGGAGCTGACGAAGTGGTTCGACACCAACTACCACTACCTGGTGCCCGAGATCGCCCCGGACACCGTCTTCACCGCCAACCCGGCGAAGGCGCTGGACGAGTACGCCGAAGCCCGCGACCTGGGCGTCACCACCCGGCCGGTGTTCGTCGGGCCGGCCACGTTCCTGCTGCTGGCCAAGGGCGTCGACCCGTTCGCCCGGCTCGACGACCTGGTCCAGACGTACGCCCGGATTCTCGCCGCGCTGGCGCACGCGGGTGTCGGCTGGGTGCAACTGGACGAGCCCGCCTACGCCGGCGACCGCAGCCCAGCCGAGATCGACGCCCTGCGCCGCACCTACACCCGGCTCGGCGACCTCACGCACCGGCCGCGGATCTTCGTGGCGACCTACTTCGGCGACCTCGGCGACGCGCTGCCGGCCCTGCTGGACACCCCGGTCGACGCCGTCGGTCTGGACCTGGTGGCCGGGGCGGGCAACCTGCACCGTCTCGCCGCCGCCGGCCCACTTGGCGGCAAGACCATCGTCGCCGGCCTGGTCGACGGTCGGAACGTCTGGCGTACCGACCTGCGGGCCGCTGTCGCGGCCGGCGCGACGGTCACCGGGCTGGCAGATCACGTCGCCGTCTCCTCGTCCTGCTCGCTGCTGCACGTGCCGGTCGACCTGTCCGCCGAGACCCACCTCGACCCCCGGTTGTCCGAGCGGCTGGCGTTCGCCCGGCAGAAGGTCGACGAGATCGTCGTGCTCGGCCGCGCGCTGCGCGACGGCACCACCGCGCTGCCCGCGCCCCTGCCGGCCACCCCGGCCGGCTGGCGTCACGACGACGTACGCGGCCGCCTCGCCGCGCTGCGCCCGGCCGACCGGCAGCGCGGCGACTATCCCACCCGGGCCGCCCGGCAGCAGGAACGACTGGGGCTGCCGGAGTTGCCGACCACCACGATCGGGTCGTTCCCGCAGACCGCCGAGCTACGGAGGGCCCGCGCCGCGCACCGGGCCGGCAGCCTCGACGACGCCGGCTACGCGTCCCGGATGCGCGCGGAGGTGCAGCAGGTCGTCCGGTTGCAGGAACAGCTGGGTCTGGACGTACTCGTGCACGGGGAACCGGAACGCAACGACATGGTGCAGTACTTCGGCGAGCAACTCGACGGTTTCGCCGCCACGCGGCACGGCTGGGTGCAGTCCTACGGCTCCCGCTGCGTACGCCCGCCGATCATCTACGGCGACGTGTCGCGCAAGGCACCGATGACCGTCGAGTGGTCCACCTACGCGCAGTCGTTGACCAGCAAACCGGTCAAGGGCATGCTCACCGGCCCGGTCACCATCCTGGCCTGGTCGTTCGTCCGTACCGATCAGCCCCTCGCGGACACCGCCGACCAGGTCGCGCTGGCCCTTCGCGACGAGTGCCGCGACCTGGAGTCCGCCGGTATCCGGGTCATCCAGGTCGACGAGCCGGCGCTACGGGAGACGCTGCCGCTGCGCCGGGCCGACCAGAAGACGTACCTGGACTGGGCGGTGGCGGCGTTCCGGCTGGCCACCAGCGGCGTCGCCGACGACACCCAGATCCACACCCACCTGTGCTACTCGGAGTTCGGCGAGGTGATCGGTGCCATCGACGCCCTCGACGCCGACGTCACCAGCATCGAGGCGTCCCGGTCCAAGATGGAGGTCCTCGATAACCTGGCCGCGATCGGCTACGGCCGGGGTGTGGGCCCCGGGGTCTGGGACATCCACTCGCCCCGGGTGCCGTCGCGCGACGAGGTGATCGAGGCGCTGCGCCGGGCCGTCGCGGCCGTGCCGGCCCGCCGGTTGTGGGTGAATCCGGACTGCGGCCTCAAGACGCGCGGCTATCCGGAGGTCGAGGCGTCCCTGCGGCATCTGGTCGCCGCCGCCGCCGAGGTACGCGGGAGCTGATCCGTACCGGTCCGATCGCTGGCCGATCTGAGCGGAACTCTCGAAAGGACCGGTTGGTCGGCACGGGGTGAACCGTGCCGGCCAACCGGCTTCAGCACCGACGAGTGTTGTCAGCCGAGGGTGCCGCCGATGTGTTTCCAGTCGCTCCAGGTGCCTTGCCAGGTTTTCTGGTAGACGGTGCCGCCGGGGCTGCGGGCGAAGACGTCGTACTGGCCGTCGTGGTAGGTGACGGCGGGGGTGCCGGCGACGGTGCCGCCGAGGGATTCCCAGCCGAGCCAGCTGCCGTTTCGCCAGGTGTTCTGGCTGAGTTGGCCGCTGGGGCTGATGCCGAAGACGTGGTGTTCGCCGTTGGCGTGGACGGCGCCGAGTCCGCCGTCGACGATGCCGCCGATGCTCTTCCAGTCGCTCCAGGTGCCGCGCCAGGTCTTCTGGTAGACCACGCCTCGTGGGCTGCGGGCGAAGACGTCGTACTGGCCGTCGTGGTAGGTGACGGCGGGGGTGCCGGCGACGGTGCCGCCGAGGGATTCCCAGCCGAGCCAGCTGCCGTTTCGCCAGGTGTTCTGACTCAACTGGCCGCTGGGGCTGATGCCGAAGACGTGGTATTCGCCGTTGACGTAGACGGCGGCGAGTCCGCCTTGGATGATGCCGCCGAGACTTTTCCAGTCGCTCCAGGTGCCTTGCCAGGTCCACCGACCCCCCACTCGCTGGTCTTTCCGGGCGCCCAGCCGACGGTCGGCGGCCCAGCCACGCAGATCACGTCTGTCCCAGAATCGGATCGCTGCCCGCTGGCGTACTGCGGTCGCGGTCGCGTTCGCAGCCAGGCGAGCTCATCTCGAGTGGTGTTCCTAGCGACGCGCGGGTCACCCGCGCCACGGAACGCGGCTATCGCCCGCCGGCCGTGATGAAGCCGGCCGTGCGCGTTGCCGTGGCCCACCGCCGGTGCCACCGGGGCATGTCAGGACGATCGATGTCCGGCATGAGCGGAGCCTAGCAGCGCCGACCACGCGCTGCTGACCGTCGGTGTCGCTGCCCGCCCCGCACCACCTGTTCGGCCGGACCACCGGCGGTGGCGTTCGTGCTGCCGGCTTCCTACGATCGGCCTTCGCCTCATTCGCGGCCGAACGGACCGGTCCATCGGGCCCTGCCGTCCACCTGAGCCGCCGGTGGTCTGCCGGCACCCGCACCCTGCCCGGGACGCCGACGGTCGGTGGTGAGCTTGCTGCGCTGCGGCGGCTCGTGCGGCAGACTCAGCGGATCATGCGTTACGGGCCGGTGGTGCTTCGGTGGCGGCCCGGGCCGACGAGAGGGAGGTGTGACGTGCGGATCGCGTTGTTCGTGACGTGTCTGGCGGACACGCTGTTTCCGGCGGCGGCGAAGGCGACGGTGCGGTTGTTGGAGCGGTTGGGGCATGAGGTGGTGTTCCCCGACGGGCAGACGTGTTGTGGGCAGATGCACGTCAACACCGGTTATCAGGCGCAGGCGGTGCCGTTGGTGCGGCGGCATGTGCGGACCTTCGATCCGTATGACGTGATCGTGGCCCCGTCGGGGTCGTGTGTGGGGTCGGTGCGCCATCAGCACGCGATGGTGGCGCGGCGGGCCGGTGACGTGCGGTTGGCGTCGCGGGCGGAGTCGGTGGCGGCGCGCACGTTCGAGTTGTCGGAGTTGCTGGTGGACGTGTTGGGGGTGACCGACGTGGGCGCGTTCTTCCCGCACCGGGTGACGTACCACCCGACGTGTCATTCGTTGCGGATGCTGCGGGTGGCCGACCGGCCGGTACGGCTGCTTCGCGAGGTGCGGGGGCTCGACCTGGTGGAGCTGCCGGCGGCGGAGCAGTGCTGCGGGTTCGGTGGCACCTTCGCGGTGAAGAACGCGGACACCTCGACGGCGATGCTGGCGGACAAGATGCGCCACGTGCTGGCCACCGGCGCCGAGGTCTGCACGGCCGGAGACCCGTCGTGTCTGATGCACATCGGTGGCGGGCTGTCGCGGGCGGGGGCCGGGGTGCGGACGGTGCACCTGGCGGAGATCCTGGCCTCGACCGAGCACGACGGTGTCGTGGGCGAACGCGGTGACCTGGTGGTGCGGTCGTGAGTCGAACCTTCCTCGGTATGCCGGCGACCGCGCCGGCCGGTGTCGGGCACCTGCGCGGCGCGGAGACCTTCCCGGTCGCCGCCCGGCGGGCGCTGGCCGACCCGCAGTTGCGCCGCAATATCGGGCACGCCACGGCGACGATTCGGGCGAAGTCGGCTGGTGTGATCGGCGAGGTGCCGGACTGGGAGCGGTTGCGGGCGGCCGGTAGCGCGATCAAGGCCGACGTCATGGCCCGGTTGCCGGAGCTGCTGGAGCAGCTCGAGGATCGAGTGACGGCGGCCGGGGGAGTGGTGCACTGGGCCGCCGACGCGAACGAGGCGAACGCGATCGTCGTGGACCTGGTGCGGGGCACCGGCAGTGACCGGGTGATGAAGGTCAAGTCGATGGTGACGCAGGAGATCGGTCTCAACGAGGCTCTCGAGGCGGCCGGGATCGCGCCGGTGGAGACGGACCTGGCCGAGCTGATCGTGCAGTTGGGTGAGGATCGGCCGAGTCACATCCTGGTGCCGGCGATCCACCGTAACCGGGCCGAGATCCGTCAGATCTTCCTGCGGGCGATGCCGGGAGTGGATCCGGGGTTGACCGACGAGCCGGCGGTGCTGGCGGCGGCGGCGCGCCGGTTTCTGCGGCAGACGTTCCTGTCCACGCCGGTGGCGGTGTCCGGGGCGAACTTCGCGGTCGCGGAGACCGGCACGTTGGCGGTGGTGGAGTCCGAGGGCAACGGTCGGATGTGTCTGACCCTGCCGCGCACGTTGATCACCGTGATGGGTGTGGAGAAGGTGGTGCCGACCTGGCGGGACCTGGAGGTGTTCCTGCAACTGTTGCCGCGGGCCTCGACCGGGGAGCGGATGAACCCGTACACGTCGATGTGGACCGGCGTGACGGCGGGCGACGGGCCGCAGGCGTTTCATCTGGTGCTGCTGGACAACGGGCGCAGCGCGGTGCTCGCCGACGAGGTGGGCCGGCAGGCGTTGCACTGCATTCGCTGCTCGGCCTGCCTGAACGTGTGTCCGGTGTACGAGCGCACCGGTGGGCACGCGTACGGGTCGGTGTATCCGGGGCCGATCGGTGCGGTGCTGTCGCCGCAGTTGACCGGGGTGGCCGACAACGCGTCGCTGCCGTACGCGTCGTCGCTCTGCGGGGCCTGCTACGACGCCTGCCCCGTGAAGATCGACATTCCGGAGTTGCTGGTGCACCTGCGCGACCAGGCCCCGCATCCGCGGGGTGAAGCGGCCGCGATGGCCGTGGCCGCGTACGCGATGGACCACCCGGCCCTGTACGCGGCGGCGCAGCGCGCGACCCGGCTGAGCCGGCTGACCGGCCGGCGCGGTCGGGGCCTGCCACCGCCGCTGTCCGGCTGGACCGCCGGCCGTGACCTGCCCGACCCGCCGGCGCAGACCTTCCGGCAGTGGTGGGCGAGCCGGTGACCGCCCGGGAGATCATCCTCGCCCGGCTCCGCGCCGCCCTCGACCCCGCACCGGCGCCGGTGGAGGTGCCACGCGACTACCGGCGGGACGGCCCGGTCGACCTCGACCTGCTGGTCGACCGGCTCACCGACTACCGCGCACACGTGCACCGGGTCGCCGAGACGGCCGTCGCCGACACCATCGCCGCCATCCTGCCGACCGGCGCGACCGTCGTCGTGCCACCGGCACTGCCGCGAGCCTGGCTGCCGGCGACCGTGACCGCCCGACCCGACGACGACCTCGCCAACCAGCAGATCGCCGCCGCCGACGCCGTGATCACCGCCGCCGCCGTCGCCATCGCCGACACCGGCACCGTCATCCTCGACGGCTCACCCGACCAGGGCCGCCGCGTCCTCAGCCTCCTACCCGACCTGCACATCTGCGTCATCCGAGCCACCCAGGTCGTCGCCGGTGTGCCGCAGGCACTGACCCGGCTCAACATGCACCGACCGCTGACCTGGATCAGCGGCCCGTCAGCCACCAGCGACATCGAACTCAACCGGGTCGAAGGCGTCCACGGCCCCCGCACCCTGCACCTCATCCTGCTGCCCTGAGTTGGCCGGAAGGTCGACGGCAGGAGCTCAGATTCCGAAGCCGCCGGTGCCGGCGAGGCCCGTGCCGCCCGCCCGACGTGGTTCCTCCTGCTGGTCGAGCCGGTACTGCCAATGCCCGGCGAACCGGCTCCACCAGAGGTCGAAGCCCTCCTCGCCGAGGAGTTCCACGGCCTTCGCCACGGCGTCGGGCTCCCACCGGAACGCGGTGATCCCCTTTTGCCGCGTCATCGCCGAGATGAGCTGGTCGGCGGTCGACCCGTGCGACTTCGCCACGTGCACATGAGCGGTCCTGCCCTTGCGCACGTACCGCCAGATCGGTTTGCCGTTGATTGCCGCGATGGCCTTCTCCCGGGCGGCGATCGGGGCGTACCGCTCGTCGAGCAACCGCGAGGCCGCCTCCCGCACCGGAGCGTAGCCGCGGTCGGCGGCATCGAGTGCCGCGCGGTGCCGGGCCCGGGCACGCTCGGCCGCGGCCCGGCGCCGGAACCACGGCGGATGATCGCGGGCCGCGTGCCGGTCGCGCTCGGCGGCCTGGATCGCGGTCAGGTAGGTCTCCGCCGCGGTCCGCCACTGCGCGGCCGTGGTCGGGTCGAGGTCCACCGACAGGAACAGCCAGTCCCGCTCGGCGGGGCGTAGGCCGAACCGGTCGGCCAGATCACGGTCGATGAAGTAGCGGTGCCGGGAAGCGTCGTCGATCCACACCACGGTCAGCACCGCGACCGGCTCGTTGTCCCACCGGACGGTCGTCGTCCGGCCCTCCCGGCGGACGATCATGTCGCCGCGTGGCAGCGGAATCTGGACGCGGTAGAGGATGGTCCGGCTCGTCTCCACCGCCTCATTCTGCGCCGGGTCAGCCACGATCGAGCGCGACGTGGAGTGCGCCGTCGTCGCCGCTCTGTCGGTCGGTCGGCCGTGACGCGGCGCTGAGGCAGCCGTGACGTCTCCCCGGATCGTGGGATACCTGCCGCGTCGTCCCGTCGGGGCGCAAACGTCTCGCGGCAGGTACGAAGTGGAGTGCACGATGCGAACTCGATCCAGGCTCGCCCGGCTTTCGGGCGCAACGGCCCTGCTGCTGGCCAGCACCGCCGTGGCCGTGGCCACCGGTGCGGGGCCGGCGCAGGCGACGGTGGTGAACGTCAGCGTGGCGGGCGCCTTCCCCAACCAGTCCGCGGTGGCGACCTGCCCGGCCGGTGAGTTTCTCGCCGGCGGCGGTGGCTCCGTCGACGGTGGTGGCGGCGATGTCACGTTGACCGACATCATTCCGAACCTGGCCACCCAGTCGGTGACCGTCTGGGCGCACACGAACCCGGGCGGCGTGGCCGGGGCGTACACCCTCGTGGCCCAGGCGATCTGCGTGCCCGGCGCAGCCCCGGCCAACTACCAGCGGGTCACCTCGGCCAGCGGCAGCAACGGCGACCCGATCAAGAACCAGGTGGCCGCCTGTCCGGCCGGCACCGACCTGCTCGGGCTGGGCGCGGAGCTGCGTACCGCCAACGGGGAGGCCTTCTACCAGCGGATCGAGCCGAACGCCGCGCTCACCGCCGGGGTGGTCACCGCGGGCGCGGCCGGCGGGTTCGCCGGGCCGTGGGAACTCGTCGGGTACGCCATCTGCGCCACGCTGCCCGCCAACCTCACCGGCACGCTCGTCAGCCTGACCGGGGCGGCCAACAGCGTCAGCCCCAAGGGTCAGGTGTCCGCGGGTTGTCCGGCCGGGGCGCTCGCCACCGGCGTCGGCGCCACGGTCGACGCCACCGCCACCGGCAATGTCCTGCTCACCCGGGTGACGGCGACCGTCGCCCAGAACAACGCCCAGGCGATCGCCGCCGAGGACGGGATCTACCTGCCGCCGTGGGACCTGGAGAGCCACGTCGTCTGCTGGGGTCCGTAACGGTTCACGTCCCGCGCCGCCAACGGGCGCGGCGCCTGGTCACGCCGGTCGGCGTGACCAGGCGCGGACGCTTTCGGAAGCTCACCGTGCGCCACCATGACGCCACCGTGACGGGCCCCGCCGATGATTCCGGCCAGCGCCACGCGAAACGTTCGCGGCAGCGTCAGCAGGAAAGGACTGTCGTCATGAGCAGGGATACGACACTCGGCACAGGCACCCGGTCGCGGTGCAGTGTCGCGGCGGCCGCAGCAGTCGTCGCGGTCTCGGCGATGCTCGTCCTACCCGGGACGGCCCACGCCGCGTACCGGCACCGGGCGGAGAGCGCCTATGACACCACGTCGTCCAAGAGCGTGACCGCGACGTGCGGGCCCGGTGAGGCGCTGATCGGCGCCGGCGGCCGGATCAGAAACGGCAACGGGGGAGTCCGCCTGGCCGCGATCGTGCCAGGCCCGACCTCGGTCGTGGTACGCGGCGAGGCGTATCCGGACCACGCGGAACCCTGGTCGGTGATCGCCGCCGCCATCTGCGCCCCGGACGACGGCACGCCGCGGGTCGTCGAGGTCTCCCCGGCCGGGTCGCGGACCGCCAGTTGCCCGACGGACCTGGTGCTCAGCGGCACCGGGTTCGACCTGCCCGCCGGGGTGCCGCTGGCCGGACTGGTCCCCGACGCCGACGGCGGAGGCGTGACCGTTCGCACCGCCTTCCAACCGGTCGGCGCCGGCCCGGTCGCCTACGCGGTCTGTGTGGACGGCAACCGTGCCTCGTGGGACGGCGTCGGACTGCGCTACAAGCGGTTCGCCACGACCAGCCCGGTCGGTACGTCGTCGCCGAGGGTGGTGATCGTGCAGCGTGAGTGGGAGGACGAACTCCCGTCCATGTCCGGCGTCGGCGGCGAGATCACCGTGCTGCCCGACCCCGCAGACCCGTTCCCGGCGCTCGTCTCCGACATCTTCATCGACGCGATGATGCCCAACGACGACGGGAGCCAGGTGACCGTCGCGGCGGTGCGGCGGGCCACCGCCGGGGCGGGCCGGTCCGTCGGCGGCGCTGCGGCGGCGGGCAACGGGCTGCGCTCGCTCGACCGCCACCCGGCCGCCGACGACACGTTGTGGACGGTCACCGGGTACAGCACCGACCACGACATCTACTGAGCCGCCGGAGGTGGGGGACCGGGCGACGCCTGAGCCCTCACCCCGGCCGGGGTACGGCCGTCGCCGGCGACCGTACCCCGGCCCGTGGTGCCAGGATGATCTCGTCCGGCGGCCGTACTCCGATGGCGCGCATCGCGGAGCGGTAACGGGCGAACGCCCGGCGCGCCTCGCCGTGCTGCCCGCCCGTCACCAGGGTGCGCACCAACATCCGGTGCGCCGGCTCGTCGTACGGGTCCTGTTCCAACAGGCGGAGCAGGCAGTCCACGGCCGCGCCGCCGTTGCCCGCCGAGCAGTGCGCGTCGGCCAACATCCGCAGCGCCGCGACGTACGCGGCCCGCGCCTGTTCCCGCAACGCCGAGGCCCAGTCGGCGTACGGCTCGTCGGAGAACACGTCGGCCCGGTAGTCCCGGACGGCCGCCGCGAGGATGGTGCGTGCCTCCGCGCGAGCGCCGCGAGCCAGCAACCGACGGCCGTGGGCCACCGCACCGAGGAACTCCATCACGTCGACCCGCAGGTGGGTGACGTCCAGCGCGACGCTCGCCGCGTCGGTCACCAGGAAATGGTCCGAGGCGAAGACCCGGTCCGGATCGAGCACCCCGCGCACGATCGACAGCAACACCGACAGGCGGTGCCCGGTCCGGCTCGGATCGTCGTCGGGCCAGAGCAGTTCGCACAGCTCGCCCCGGGGCACCGGCCGACCCCGGCGTACCACCAGGATCCGCAGCAGGTCCCGCGCCCGTCGCGACTGCCAGGCCGACGGCGGCACCGTGGCACCGGCCACCCGCACCTCGAACCGGCCGAGGGTGCGGACCAGGACGCCGACGCGACCGACACCGGTGGACGGTCGGCCGGCGGCCGACCGGTCCGCCGACGTCTCTTCCGGGTCGATCGCGACGCCACGGGCGGCGAGGCGCTCGGTCGCCAGCAGCGCGGCGAACCGGTCGTCGGCGGTGGCACCCGGCAGCCGACTCAGCGCCAGCGCGGTACGGGCCGCGTCGCCGACCGCCGACGCGTCGGCCCAGATCGCGTGCGCCTCGCGCAGGGCGGTGCGGGCCCGATCCGGGTCGATCTCGGCAGCGGCGCGCAGCTCCAGCGCCCGGGCCAGGCCGGCCCGCAGCCCACCGGACCGGGCCAGGTCGAGCGCCTCGTCGGCCAGCGACGCGGCCCGCGCGGCGTCGCCGCCGGCCAGCGCCACCCACCCCTGCGCGAGCAGCGCCGGAACCCGAAGGTCGTCAGTGGCCAGCCGGGTCGCCGCGGCGGCGTGTCGGGCCGCCGCCGCCGTGTCGTCGGGCAGCAGCACCCGGGCCAGCCCGGCGTGCGCCCGTACCGTCAACTTCCGGCTGTCACCGGCATCGGCCAGCCGGACCGCTTCGACGAACGCGGCCCGGGCCTGCTCCCGCCAGCCTCGCATCAGATGCAGCTCGGCCAGACCCAGGTACGTGTCGGCGCAGCGGCGCGAGCCCATCCGCCGATGACGGGCGAGCACCTGGGCGTACCGCGTCGCCGCCTCGTCGTACCGGCCGAGCATCGCCAGCATGTCGGCCTCGGTGCCGGCGGCCATCGCGGACAGGTTGGCGTGCCCGGCCGCCTCGGCGGCGCTGGCCGCCCGTTGCGCGGCCGTCAGCGCCGCCGGATAGCGGGCCTGCTCGACGAGGTGGTAGCTCTGGTTGACCAGGATCCGGGCCAGCAGCACCAGATCGCCGGTGTGTTCGGCGATGCCCAGCGCGAGTCGGTAGTGCTCCTCGGCGCCGACCTGGTCACCGGTGAGCCCGAGACAGAGCGCGAGGCTGACGTGTGCGGTGGCCAGGGCGCTGTCGACGCCCGTCTCGGCCGCGAGACGGTAGGCCCGCCAGGCGTGCGCCATGCCGGTCGCCGCGTCACCGCTGCGGGCGGCGGCCGCTGCCGTCCAGGCCAGCAGCATCGCCTGGTCGGTGGGGCGACCCGGGGCCTCGTCACCCCGGGCGAAGTCGGCCAGGGCCCGGGGCTGGTCGCCGCGCAGGTAGTGGATCAGACCCATCCGCCAGGCGATGCCCGGCTCCCAGGCCGGCTCGGCCGTCGCCACCTCCTGATACACGCGGGCCGCCCCCGCCACGTCGCCGGCGGTGCGCAGCGCGTCACCGGCGAGCAGCCGGAGCCGACGGGTGCGCAGCGGCGCCGGGAGCGCGGCGACCAACTCGGCGGTCGCGGCCGGCCGTCCACCGACGATCATCCGGTCGCCGTGCTCATCGAGCACCGCCGCCAGCGCCGCGTCGTCGCCGCCGAGCCGGAAGGTGTACGCGGCGGCGCGGGCCGGGCCGTGGTCGCGGTACCAGGCGGCCGCCCGCAGCAGCGTCCCGCGCGCCACCGCCGGCCGGTCGTGTCCGGCGACCGCGGCGACCACCGGTACCACCCGGGGCCCGGTGTCGGGCTCGGTGCCGACTCTGGTCAGTAGCCCGGTGCGGAGCAGCCGGCCGATCCGCGGCCCGGCCGTCGGGTGGCCGGCGATCGCGCAGACGCCCGCCGTCACCGGTGCGAGGTCGGCCATCTCGTGCAGCAACCGCCGGACGTCTTCCGGCAGTGGACCGAGCACCTCCTCGCTCAGGTAACCCGTGACCAGACCTCCGGGCTCGGTCACCGCCGGCAGCAGCGGTCCGGCGGGTACGCCCTCGGCGACCAGGGTCTCGGCGACCAGCCGGACCAGCGCGGGCCACCCTGCGGTGATCTCGTGCACGCGCTGTGCCAGGCCGGGGTCGGCCAGCCCGTACTCGGTCTGCAGCATCTCCTCGACCTGGTCGGTGGTCAGGCTCAACTCCGCCGGGCGGAGCTGCGCGGGCGCCATCCGGGTCAACCACGACGACGCGGCACAGCCCACCGGCCAACGCGACGACAGCGCCAGGCGTACACCGTCCGGCAGGCCGGCGATCGCGTGCAGCAACGCCTGCTCGGTCCGTTCCGACATGGCGGGCAACCCGTCGAGAACGAGCTGCGTCGTCCCGGCGGCCAGCTCCGCCAGCTCACCGCCGAGCAGCGCGTCGACGTCGCACTCCCGCTGCCACCGAACGGTGGGGCCGGGGAACAGCCGGCGTAGCGCGCTGGTCTTGCCGTAGCCGGCGGCGGCCACCACCAGCCACAGCCTGCCGCGCTGCTGTTCCAGCATGGCGGCAGCGTGTCCCGCCGGACGCGCCTGAGCAAGGCGATTCCCGCAATTCCGACAGCGACACCGTCCGAAGGGACCGGGCGGCGCCGCCGACGGCAGGCTGCGGCGGCTCGACCCACCTCGTCCCGGCGGAGCAAACCGCTGTCCGACCCGCTGGCGAGAACGGCGGTGAGGCGAAGCGTTGCCATGCGCTGAAGTGATGGCTCCCCCTACCAGTTCGCAGTGGTGCTCATAGCTCTGCCCGCCCAGACTCATTCCCATGGGCGGTGTCCGAAGAGGTGACCAGATGCGGGTGGTAGACGTTTACCAGGCAGCGGCCCGGGATGGTCCGCAGGGGGCGCACCGGGCCGAGCACCATGATCGACGGGAAGATCTCGACGGTGGGCTGCTCGACCGCCTCTTCCGGACGGCCGAGGTCGGTCCCACCGACGTGGTGCCCGACAGGTGCGGCACGGGGCGCACCTGTCGCACCGCGGCCCGAGGACGTGCCCAGGGTCGGGCGGATGATCCCGGGATCGCGCCGGCCGGGGTGCGCAATCACCTGCTGCCCGCCGTCGAACCGTACGACCTGGGAGCCGTCCGCCTCCGCGCTAGGCACCCGGTGATCACGGCGAGGCGGCAGTGACCGGCCACGGGATGGCCGTCGTGATCGGCGGATACGGCGCGGTGGGTCGGGTGGTGGCCACCACCCTGGCCCGAGATTCGGCGAACGAGGTCGTCGTCGCTGGTCGCGATCTGGCGCGGGCCGAGGCCCTGGCCCGGAGCGGCCCGGGCCGGCTGACCCCGCGCCGGTTGGACCTCGACGACCTGCGGGGTCTCGACGGGCTGCTGGCCGACGCCGCCGTCGTGGTCATGTGCGTGGAGCATCGCAACGAAGCGGTGGCGCGCGCCTGCCTGGACCGTGGCGTTCCCGTCGTCGACATCAGCGCGTCAGCCGACGTGCTGGCCGGCATCGAACGGCTCGATCCCACCGCGAGACGGACCGGAACGGCCGCCGTGCTCAGCGTCGGGCTGGCACCCGGGCTGACCAACGTGCTGGCCCGACGCTGCGCCGGGCGTCTCCCGTCCGCGACATCCGTCGACGTGACGGTCCTGCTGGGTGCCGCCGGTGACCACGGGCCCGACTCGGTCCGCTGGACGGTGGCGGGACTGATGGCCCCGCTCGACCGGACCCGGCGGCCGGGACGGGCTCGGGTGGACCTGCCGGGGTTCGGTCTGCGCACCGCGTACCCGTTTCCCTTCTCGGATCAGTACACGTTGAGCCGCACCCTCGGCGTCCCGGTGACCACGCGCCTCTGTCTCGACTCCGCTGCGGTCACGGCGGCATTGTTCTGGCTGCGTGGGGTCGGTGCCTTCCGCCTGGCGGACCGGCTGGGCGGGGCTCGCCCGCTGACCGGCGCGTCGAACCTCCTGCGGCTCGGCGGGGACCGGTTCGTGGTGCACGCTGCGGCCACCGATGGTGGCGGGAGACAGGTGTGGGCGGCGGCGACGGGCCGTCAGGAGTGCCAGGCGACCGGTGTGGTGGCAGCGGAGATCGCCCTCGGCCTGATCGGTCGCCGCTATCCGCCCGGGGTGCATCACATCGACCAGATCGTCGATGCGGGTGAGTTCCTCAGCACGATCCAGCGGCACGGCCTGACCGTGCACGAGCAACCGTCGTCACTGCCGACCGAGCCGCCGACCGGCCGGATTCCGGCCACTCCCGAAGGAGGTGAGCGCTGATGGAACGAGGGTCAGCGGGCCGGCGCCGAGCCGCCATCGCCTGGACCACGGTGCTCTTCCTGGTGACGTTCATCCACCACGTCTACGGCGGGTCGCGGTTCGACAGCCCACAGCGGACGCTCCTGGCTGTCGTGTTCAGCGCCGTGTTCGCCGTCACGTATCTGGCGTACCGCCTCGGCTCGACGATGCGGTGGGCTCGCGCGGTCCTCTGGTTCCTGGTCTACGCCTTCTGGGTGGCGGCGGTCGGCCTCTTCGAAGGTGGGTTCAACCACGCCCTGTTCGTCGTGCTGCGGCTGTTCGACGCGCACGCCCTCATCGACGACCTCTACCCCGTGCACGGCGACGCGCGCATCTCCGACGACGTGCTGTTCCAGGGCACCGGGGTGCTGACCCTGGTCACCGCGGTGGTGCTGGCGGTGGCACCCGCCTGGCCCCGGCGGCGGCCGACGAGCGGGATCGACCGGCGACCGGCGACGGACGGCGGCGCACGCTGACCAGAGCCGCCGGCCGGGGCGCCTGCCGCTCATCCTGGTGTGCCGGTCCGGCGGTCGGTCGTCACGCGTCGACGGGCTGCCGGCAGATCGTCGTGAGGATCTCGATCATCGCGGTCGCCGCTGGCGACCGGAACGGTGGGGCGGCGGCCGCGGCATACAGCCGGCGGGTCGGCAGGACCGGCACGGTGGGGCGCAGGACGATGTCCGGCCGCAGCGCGGCCTGGGTCAGCGTCGGCACGAGCATCACGCCGGCCCGCGCGGCGACGAGGGCCTGCTTGCCGTTCCAGTCGTCACAGAAGAACGCGATCTGCGGTGGGCCGCCCAACGCCTCGGCGATCGGCGGGATCGGACCGAGACAGTCCGGATAGGCGCCCTCGATCCACCGCTCGTCCTTCAGTTTCCGCAGCGGCACCCGCTGGTGTCGCGCCAACGGGTGGTCGGCCGGAAGGGCGACATGCAGCCGTTCGTCGCAGAGCGGCACCAGGTCGAGACCGTCCAACACCTCGTCGGTGAGGCGCGACGCGGACAGGTCGTGCTTGGCGCTGACCGGGTCGGCGAACAACTGCCACGAGGTCAGCAGGGCCACGTCGATGCGGCCGTCCCGGATGGCCGCCAGCGGACCCGCCTCGTCCGGCCGGACAAGGTGCACCGCGACGCCCGGGTGGGACGCGGCGAAGCGACGAATGGCCTCCGGAGTGAGCCGGGCGTTGGCGCTCGGAAAGGCCGACACGTTGAGCTGCCCACCGGTCAGGCTGGTGAAGGCGCGCAACCGGGCTTCCAGGGCGTCGGTCCGTACCAGGATGTCGCGGGCGAGCTCGACGGCGGTCTGCCCGGCCTGGGTGAGCCGTACACCGCGTGGAAGCCGGCGGAACAGTGGCACGCCGACGCGCCGTTCCAATCCGCTGATCTGCCGTGAGACGGCTGGTTGCGTCATGGACAGTGCCTCGGCCGCGGCGGAGAACGAACCCCGGCCGGCGACCTCCAGGAGCACCCGCAGGGTCCAGGCTTCAATCATGCACGCAGCTTATATTCATGGTTTACTTTGGGCCGCACGCTGTGCGTAGCCAGCGCCCGGAAACAGCGGCGCAAGCCCGAATCAGAGCCATTACCCGGGTGCATGGTAGGTGGGTCCGGGTCGCGGTGCCCCGGGCGACGGGCTGAGCCAGGGTGTCGGCCCGGGTACGGTTGGCGGCGGTCGGATGTGCGGGCGTCGGCCCGGGCGGCAGCGGTGGCCCGGTGTGGCGGACCGGGGGAGGAGTGGTTGTGACGCGGCGGAAAGCCCTTGTGGTCCGAGGCGGTTGGGAGGGCCACCGGCCGGTCGAGGCGACGGAGTTGTTCATTCCGTTCCTCGAACGCAGCGGATACGCGGTACGGGTGGAGGGGTCGACGGAGATCTACGCCGACGCCGCCGAACTGGCCGACACCGACCTCATCGTGCAGTGCATGACGATGTCGCAGATCACCGCGGAGCAGGTGGCGGGACTGGCCGCGGCGGTCGTCGCGGGTACGGGTTTCACCGGCTGGCACGGCGGCGTCGTCGACTCGTTCCGCGCCTGTTCGGACTACCTGCACCTGGTGGGCGGGCAGTTCGCCACGCATCCGGGCGTCGAGCCGTGCGACCGTGGCGGCGGCGAGGCGGACAACTTCCTGCCGCACTCGATCACGGTCACCGAGCTGGGCCGGGAGCATCCGATCACCGCCGGGATCGAGGACTTCGACCTGGTCACCGAGCAGTACTGGGTACTGCACGACGACCTGATCGACGTCCTGGCCACCACCACCCACCCGACCCGGGAGTGGCACCCGTGGCACCGGCCGGTCACCTCACCGGCGATCTGGACCCGGCACTGGGGCGCCGGGCGGGTCGTGGTGACGACTCCGGGACACAGCCTCGACGTGCTGGAGCACCCGAGCGTCCGTACCGTCATCGAGAGGGGAATGGTGTGGGCGACCCGCACGGCGTCGGCGTCGTAGGTCTCGGGTTCATCTCCCGCGCGTACCTGAACACGCTGGCCGACCATCCGACCGTGCGCGTGGTCGCGGTGGCCGACCTGGACGCGGCCCGGGCCGACGCAGCCGCCGCCACCATTCCCGGCGCGGAGGCGGTAAGTGTCGAGCGGCTGCTCCACCACCCCGACGTGGCGACGGTGCTCAACCTCACCATCCCGGCCGCGCACGCCGAGATCTCGGGCGCGGCGATCGACGCCGGCCGGAACGTCTACGTCGAGAAGCCGCTCACCGTCGCGTTCCCACAGGCCCGGTCGCTCATCGACCGGGCGGCGGCGGCCGGCGTCCGGGTCGGCTGCGCGCCGGACACCGTCCTGGGCACCGGTACGCAGACCGCCCGAGCGGCGATCGACGGCGGACTGATCGGCCGACCGTTCTCGGCGTCGGCCGTCATGGTCACCCCGGGACACGAGCGCTGGCACCCCAACCCCGACTTCTACTACGTCCCGGGCGGCGGCCCGCTGATGGACATGGGGCCGTACTACATCTCCGCGCTGGTCCACCTGCTCGGGCCGGTCCGTGCCGTGATCGGGGCGGCCAGCCGACTGCGCGACTCCCGGGTCATCGGCTCGGGCCCACGCCTCGGACAGCGGATCCCGGTCGAGGTGCCGACCCATGTGAGCGGTGTGCTGGAACACGCGGACGGTGCCCTGAGCACCCTGACGACCACCTTCGACGGTGTCGCGACAACGGCCGCGCCGATCGAGGTGCAGGGGGAGAAGGGCACCCTCGCCGTACCCGATCCGAACACCTTCGACGGCGAGGTCCGCCACCTCGCGCTCGACGGTCCCGGGTGGCAGGTACTCGAACCGCGGGCCGGCTACGTCGCCGCGTCCCGGGGGGTCGGTCTGATCGACCTGGTCCACGCCGACGAGCTGCGTGCACCACGGGCCAGCGGCGCGGTCGCGCTGCACGTGCTCGACATCATGACCGCCCTGCTCCGGTCGGCTGAGGAGGGTCGGCGGGTGGAGCTGACCACGGCGGTCGACCGCCCCGCAGCCGTCCCGCTCACCCCGGCCGAGGACTGGCTCTCCGCTTCCGCGTCCGAGCACTGACGACGCCGCCACCCGGTCGGCGCCTGCCTGCCGGGCCCCGGCGTGCGACGTCGGGGCGCCCCGGGGGGGCCCGGCGCCCCCCCCCGGGGGGCGGGGTGAAAGGGGGGGGCGGGCCCGGGGCACCCCGGGGGGCCACCCCGGGTTCCCCCCCGCGG
>NZ_JBAGKI010000030.1:0-67132 GCF_036689795.1 Micromonospora palythoicola
CACCTGAACGGTTCATGGAAACAGCCACTAGACCGACAACCCGCTGACGCCGGTCACCGGCGGCTGCCACACCGGCCGCCGCGGTTCATCGCGTAGCCGGCACCAACCTGGTCCAGACCCGCTGGCCACCCCGGCGACGAGCCGGGAGCCCGGCTCGTGCCGGCCCAAACCCAACCCGCACGGTCTTCAACCGCACCGGGTCAAGTGCCCTCCACGACCCGGCGCCCGGGACAGGACAACCGGGCGGAAATCAGATACCCACACCACACCACCGCCACCACTGGCCACTTCCCCCACCCCATGGTGCAGCCCCCGACCCGCCAAGCCGTGAACCCAGGTCAACGTCCACCGACCACACCCGCAGCGACAGGCGCCAAGAAGATCCACACCGATGGCCACAGTGGACGGAACCCGACGATCCGCCGACGGACACCTCCACCATGATCCAGACCAGGCGACACGCGAACGCACTGGTCGGCACGCACGAGCACAAACCGACACTCAGACGGCACGCGAACTTTGGAGCACCAACGGAGCACCAAGCTCCCACATGCTGGAAGATCGCGGCACATGCCGGGAAAGAGTCAAGGCCGCAACCAACGTTTCCGATGGTCACGGCCTTGATCGCGTGGCGCGCCCGAAGGGACTCGAACCCCTAACCTTCTGATCCGTAGTCCGAACCCGTCAGATGCTTCCTATGCTGCGTACCAGCAGCTTCAGGCGTGCCGCTGAATGCTGATGCGTGCTGAGACGCACGGTTTGAGTATCTGCTGGTCATGGTGTTGCAGCACGTATGGACCGAGAGCCTGCCGCGAAGTAACTCACCATGCGTTGCGTTCTTTGCTGGTCCTGGTCGGAACGTGCTGGCCAAGCGCTGAACATCCGAGCACCGACGGAGCACCATCACAACCGGTAACCCTTAGCGACCAGCCGTAGCAGGACGATGACCGCTACGAGCCGGAACCGTGACGACCACGGCGTCGCCCTGGCGGGTAGAGAGGTCAGCGGATCACCCCGGTGGACCTGGCCGCCGGGGCTCGCCAGCGCTCGGAACCTGCGGAGGGAGGTGGAACGCGGCATGACCTGCTCGATGAAGCCCTGTGAGCCGCTTCGATGTCAGCGAATTTCCACTCTTCTCCTATCGGATCAGTATGTTATTCTCCTGGCATGACCGCTCGCATGACTGGCCCGGCCGGCGCCGCAGCTGCTGGGATGCTTGTCGTTCGGCGGCATGTCGACTTCCAGCGCACCCACAGCGCTCTCTGTCGCTAGGCGAGGCCTCTCCGGGTGGCGCGCATCGGAGCAGAGCTATAAACGGTTGATCATCGCCCGCTTCTTACGCCCATGCTGGAGTCCACGATGACAGTTGTGCCTGATGTTCTGCGCCTGCCGAGTCAGCGGGCGAATCTACCCGAGCGCGAGCTCCATCTGACGATCACGGTCCACCTCCGGCTTGATGCTGCTGCCCCTGACGAAAAGGACCTGTTGCGGCAGTTGGTGGAACGACTGTCGGCGGTGAGCGCTACCGGCCGGCCGGACTGGTTCGGCCATGTCCGTCCCGACGTCCCGGATGGTCCGGATGTGGTTCGTATCGATCCTGATGCCCGAACCGTTGCCCGAGGTGGCGTTCCGGTCGAGCTGTGCCGGCGGGAGTACGACCTGTTGCTGTTCTTCGCCGAGCATCCCGGCCGGGTGTTCACCCGCACTCAAATCCTGGACGTAGTGTGGAACCAGCCATTCACGGGGCCTCGCACCGTCGATGTCCACATTCGGCGGCTGCGACACAAGCTCGGTGTCCAACCGCCGTTGATCACCACGGTGCATGGTGTGGGTTACCGGCTCGCGGCCGATGCGCCCGTCGTGTTGGTGCGCGCCCTGTACCACGGTTTTGATGGCGCGAAGGTTTCCGTCGCGCCCACCGGTCCGCTCTCGGGTCACCTGCGGCGGAGGGCGGCATGAGCACGGCTGTGTCTCGCGGGGGGTTCGTCTCGCTCGGTACGAGTGGCGACCCGCTGGCCGTTGCCCGCTGGTACGCCGCTCGTCGCGCCGACTGGCCGCAGGTGCGGTTCGACCGGCGTCGGCGCTGGTACCAGCGCCTCGCCGCGGGGTCGGAGACTGAGGTGTGGCTGTTGAGCTGGTTGCCAGGGCAGGACACCGATCTGCACGATCATGGCGGCTCGGCAGGGGCGTTCCTGGTGGTTGCGGGAACGTTGACCGAACGCACCCCGGTGCTCGACCGAGATGGCGGGGCGTGGGGGCTGCGTCAGGGCCGGATCGGTGCCGACCAGGGTCGGGCCTTCGGCGCCCGCCACATCCACCAGGTCATCAACATGGAGGCCCAACCAGCGGTGAGCCTGCACGTCTACCGTCCCGCGCTGCGGGAGATGACCCGCTACCACCTCACGAACAACCGGCTCGTCGTGACCGCCTTGGACCGGGCCGGGGTGGACTGGTGAAGCGCGACATTCTCCCGCCGGCCGGATCCCGAGGAATCGACGAGATCCTCGCAGCGGCCCGTAGTCGGCTGCGCCGGCTGTCCCCCATCGACGCTCACGCGGCGCAGCGGGCCGGCGCCGTGATTGTCGACATCCGGCCCGCCGCGCAGCGGTCCACGCACGGGGAGATCCCTGGCGCCGTGGTGATCGAACGCAACGTACTCGAGTGGCGTCTGGACCCGCGCAGTGACGCCCGGCTCGGCTTCGCCGACGGGTACGACCTTGCCGTGGTGGTGGTCTGCCAGGAGGGCTACACCTCGTCGCTGGCCGCCGCGGCGCTGCATGACCTGGGCCTGCAGCGGGCGACCGACGTGGTAGGTGGCTTCGCCGCGTGGCAGGCCGGCGGCCTTCCGGTGGAAGCCGGTTCGCCGGGCCGGTCCGATCCGGCAGCGGCCCAGGGCACCGCCGAATAACGTCCACTGGCCTCGGCAGACCGGGCGGCCTGCCGAGGCCGGCTTTCCCGAGAAGAGAGACTGTCCCCCGGCCGGGGTCTGTCAGTGGGAGGCCGCAAGGCTCGGCGACACCGACGAGCGGTGATCGGGGCTTGTGGCGATGGTGGTGGGACTGTTCGGCGCGACCGTCAGGTGAACCAGAGCGTTGTCGTGGAGGCCGAGGGCGAGGAACTCGTTGCGGGTGAGGGTCACGGTGACGACCTGGCCGGTGGCGGTGGTGACCTCGACGCGGATCTCGAAGCCGACGCGGGTGATTCGGGTGACTCGTCCGGGCGCCGCTGCCGGCTGCCCGTCGCCGGTGTGGATCTGCAGGTCGTGTGGCCGGACGAGGTGGTCGCCGAGTTGGGTGACGGGGCCGAGGAAGCGCATGACGAAGTCGTTGGCCGGGCGGTCGTACAGCTCGTCCGGCGGCCCGATCTGTTCCACCCGGCCCTCGTTGATGACGACGATCTCGTCGGAGACTTCGAGTGCCTCTTCCTGGTCGTGGGTGACGAAGACGGTGGTGACGTGTACCTCGTCGTGCAGGCGGCGCAGCCAGTCACGGAGTTCCTTGCGGACCTTGGCGTCGAGGGCGCCGAAGGGTTCGTCGAGCAGCAGCACGGTCGGTTCGACGGCGAGCGCGCGGGCCAGGGCCATGCGTTGGCGTTGGCCGCCGGACAGTTGTGACGGTAGCCGGTCGGCGAACTGTTCCAGGTGGACCAAGGCGAGCAGTTCGTCGACGCGCGTGCGGATCTCAGCCTTGGGGCGCTTGCGGATCTCCAGACCGAAGGCCACGTTGCGGCGTACGGACAGGTGCTTGAAGGCCGCGTAGTGCTGGAACACGAAGCCGACGTTGCGTTTCTGGGGTGGGAGGCTTGTCGCGTCCACGCCGTCGATCTCGACTCGTCCGGTGTCGGCGCGTTCCAGTCCGGCGATGATGCGCAGCAGCGTGGACTTTCCTCCGCCGGAGGGGCCGAGCAGGGCCGTGAGCTGGCCGGCAGGGATGCTCACCGACACGTTGTCGAGCGCGACGAACCCTCCGAAACGCTTGCCGACGTTGGCGATTTCGATACTCAACGGTCTTCCTTCGGCCTGAGGGCGGATACGACGATGATGCTGGCCACGGCGACGAGAGCGAGGAGGAAGGCGGTGGCGTAGGCTCCGCCCTTGTCGAAGTTCAGGTACTTCTCCTCGACCACGAGCGTGGCGGTGCGGGTCTGGCCGAGCACATTGCCGGAGACGACCTTGACCGCCCCGAACTCGCCCAGCGACCGGGCGAGGCTCAACACGACCCCGTAGATCACGCCCCATTTGATCGAGGGCAGGGTGATCCGGCGGAACGTCTGCAGCGCGTTGGCGCCCAGGCTGCGGGCTGCCTGCTCCTGGTCGTCGCCGAGTTCTTCCAGCACCGGCACGACTTCCCGGATGACCAGGGGCAGCGCCACGAAGACGGTGGCCAGCACCATGCCGGGCACCGCGAAGATGATCTGCAGTCCGGTTGATTCGAGTGTCGGACCGAACCAGCCTTCCCGGCCGCCGTAGACAAGTACCAGGGCGAGCCCGACGACGATGGGTGAGACCGACAGCGGCATGTCGAGCATGGCGTTGAGCAGCCGCTTTCCGGGAAACTGGTAGCGCACGAGCAGGATCGAGATGCCGACGCCGAACACCGTGTTGATCACGACCGCGACCACCGCGATGACGACGGTGAGCCGCAGCGCGTGGGTCACGTCGGGGTCGGTGAGGATCGCGGTGAGGTCCACGAATCCGTCGGCGAAGGCGTTGCGGCCGACGAGGTACAGGGGCCAGGCCACGAGGAGGAACAGGTAGGTCGTGACCACGAGCCGCAGCAGGTAGCGGCCGGGTTTTGGACTGCCGGTTCGCGTGCGGGTCGTGGTGGAGTGGTCAGCCACGGCGCACCATCCTGCGTTGGATGAGGTCGAGCACGACGATGACGGCGAACGAGATCGCTAGTAGCACGACCGCGACCGCCGCCGCGCTGTCGGGGTTGTCGTTCTCGATGCTGCTGAGGATGCGTACGGAGGCCACCTCGGTGCGCATCGGCAGGTTGCCGGAGAGCAGGACCAGCGAGCCGTACTCGCTGACCCCCCGGGCAAACGACAGCGCCGCGCCGGCAGCGATGGCCGGGGTGAGACCCGGAAGGATGATTCGCCGGAACGTGGTGAGTCGGCTGGCGCCCAGTGATGCCGCCGCCTCCTCGGCCTCCGGGTCGAGTTCGGCCAGGACCGGCTGCACGGTACGCACGATGAACGGCAGGGTGACGAACAGGAAGGCGAGGAACACCGCGGCGCGGGTGTTGGCGACGTTGACCCCCAGGGGGCTGTCCGGCCCGTACAGCGACAGGAGTACCAGCCCGGCGACGATCGTCGGCAGCGCGAACGGAACGTCGATGAGAATCTCCAGCACCCGCTTGCCGGCGAACCGGTCCCGCACCAGCACCCAGGCGATCAGGGTGCCCATGACGATGTTGACCAGGGTGACGAGTGCCGCGGTGCCCACGGTGAGGCGGATCGCGGCGGCGGTCTGCTCGTTGGTCACCGTCTGCCACAGGCCAGCCCAGCCACCCTGGGACGCGGTCACCACCACGGCGGCCAGCGGTATGAGCACGAGCAGGCTGAACCAGAGCATCGCCACGCCCAGGCCCAGGCCGGAGACAGGAGTCAGCGGCAGGCCGCCCCGGGCGGGCCGGCGAGTGACCGCCGGCCCGTCCGGAGCGAGTACGGCCGAGGTCACTGGGCCTTCCCGGAGGCCGCGATGATCTTCGACACGATGCCGTCGTTCTCGTCAAAGAACTTCTTCGACAGCGCGGACCAGCTCTCGAAATCCTTCTCCACTGTCAGCAGGTTCTGCGGGGCCGGGAACGGGTTGTTCGGGTCCAGGGCGCCCTCGACGCCGCTGGTGTCGACGCCGTCGATGATCGGGCGGAACCCCTTCAGCGCGAACTGGCGCTGGCCCTGCGTGCCCAGAACGAAGTCCAGCCACTCCTTCGCCTTCGGGTCCGCGTCCTTGAGCACCGCGCCGGGGTTTTCGATCCGAATGGTGGTCGCCGGCAGCACCCAGTCGAGGTCCTCGCCGTTCTGACGGGCCAGGATCGTCTCGTTCTCGTAGGCGAGCAGGACGTCGCCGGTGCCACCGAGGAACGCGGTGGTGGCGTCCCGGCCGCTGTTGGGCAACGCCACCACGTTCGCGAAGAGCTTGCTGACGTACTCCTCGGCCTGGGCTTCGGTTCCGCCGTTGGCGGTGATGTGCCCCCAGGCGGCGAGGGCGTTCCAGCGGGCGGAGCCCGAGGAGGCCGGGTTCGGCGTGACGATCCCGATCCCCGGCTTGACCAGGTCGTCCCAGCCCTGGATGTTCTTCGGGTTCCCCTTTCGCACCGCCAGCACGACCACCGACGAGGACACGATGCCCTTGTTCGGGCCGTCGTCCCAACTCTCGTCGACCAGCCCCTCATCGACCAGCCGGGTCACGTCGCTGGCCACCGAGAAGTGGACGTAGTCGGCCTTCAAGCCGGCCACCACCGCACGGCTCTGGTCACCCGAAGCGCCGTAGGATGTCTTGAATCCCACGCCTTCGCCCGCGTCGGTCTTGGTCCACTCGGCCGCGATCGCCTTGTTCGCCGCCTCGGGTACCGCGAACCCGACGACGTTGAGTGTCGTGCGGTCTCCGGCCGCCTGCCCACTTCCGCACGCCGAAAGCGCCAGACCGGCGACGAGAACGAGCGCGGTGGTGAGCCGATATCTGTTTCTCACGGGGTTTCCATCCTCCTTCGCCGCGCGGGAGCGCGGTGCGTCGTGGCAGGTGACATCTGCTGTTCTGCGTCGTCCGCAAACCCTCCACGCAGCAGGTCGGCGAGGCTGGCCCGGTCGACGACCTCCTCGACGGCCCGGTGGACCGACCGCCACACCTCGCTGAGCCCGCTGGCGACGCCCTGGTACGACGTTGCGGCGACGGGCAACCCACGGACCGCGGTGATCGCCCCGACGGTGGCCCGCAGCACGTCGCCGACCCTGATCTCCTCAGGCGAACGGGTCAGCCGGTAGCCGCCGTCGGTGCCGCGGAGGCTGTCCACCAGGTCGGCCCGCCGCAGGTCGAGCAGGATGCCGCTCAGGAACGGATGCGGAATGTCCTGGCTCGACGCCAGCGCGGCACCCTTCACCAACTCCGGGTGCCGCGACGCCAGCACGAGCATCGCCCGCAAGGCGTAGTCGGTGCGCGCCGAGACGTACAGGACCCACTCCCCGCTCTCCGATGTTTCCTACTTGAGATATAGGAATAGTGGACTAAGGTGGTCTCGTCAAGACCCGTCCCGCCACTCACCGGGCAACGCCCCGCCGTGTGGGCGACTCCCCACCGGACAAGTGGCTTGAGGCTGGTGCGCCCCACCCAGGAGGCCGTCGCATGCACGCCACCGCCGGACCGCCGCTGACCGAGCAGGACGCCGAGGCGTACCTGGCCCGGCACGCCTTCCACACCGGCGCCCCCCGGCTCGTCGGACTGCGCGTCGAGTGGCTGCTGCGTGACCCGACCGACCCAGGGCGCGCCGTGCCGGCGCCACGGGTGGAGTCGGCGCTCGCCGCGCACGGCGCACCTCGGCACGGGCGGCACGAGGTCGCCCCTTCCGGTGCAATCACAGTGATCAGCCCGCCATACCGCGACCTGGGCGAGTGTGTTCGCCGTACCGCCGAAGACCTGGCCGCGATACGCGCGGGACTCGCCAGCGGCGGCCTGGCTCCCCTGCCCCGCGCGGTCGACCCACGCGGCGCGACGACGGCCGCTGCGGCGCTGCGGGTACGCCTCGACGTCGGCCACGCCGGGTCCGGCCCGCTCGGGTTTCGCCGCCGTTGGGCCCTCGCCCACGCCGTCGGTCCGGTATTGCTGGCCGCGTTCGCCAACTCGCCGACGACCGCAGGCGGCGGGTGGCGCTCCATCCGGCAGGCCATGCTGCTACGACTTGACCCCCGCCGCGCCGCGCCACCGCCCGGCGGCGATCCCCGCGAGTCCTGGTCCCGCTACGCGCTGGACGCCCCGGTGGCCCCTCTCGCCGGTCCCGGCACGGTTCCGGTCGAGCTGACCTTCCGGCAGTGGCTCCGTGCCGGCCATCCGCGTCGGCCAACTCTCGACGACCTCAACCGACACCTGGATACGCTGCTGCCCCCGGTACGCCCACGTGGCCAGCTGGAACTCGCGATGATCGACGGACAGCCGGCCGACGGCTGGCCCGTGCCGCTCGCCGTGACCGCCGGACTCTTCGCCGACGCCCAGGCCGGCGACGAGGCGCTGACCGCCACCGAGCGGCTGCACGCCCTTCATGAGCCCTACCAGCGCGGGCCGTGGGCCCGCGCCGCCCGGCACGGCCTGCGAGACCCCCACCTCGCCGCCGCGGCGCTGGACTGCTTCCACATCGCGTACGCGGCCCTGGCCCGCACCGGTGCCCCGCCAGCGGTACGCGGCGCGGTCGCCGATTTCATCGAACGCTACGTCGCCCGCCACCGCTGCCCCGCCGACGACACCATCGCCACGCTGACCGGCGGCGGCACCACGGCGCCCACCTGACCACCAGCAGATCCGGTCAGCAGGTGTTCCCCGGACAGCGACGGTCCGCGAGGTGGCGCCTAGAGCGCCCAAACCACCTGATCAGTAGGCAGGCGCGGCAGCCGGTCACGCCACGCGTCCGGGCCGGGCCGGCCGATGTTGAGCAGCAGCAGCACCTCGTGACGGCCGTCCGGGAAGAACTCCTGCCCGACTGCTGCGGCGTCGAAGCCGGCCATCGGGCCGGCGGCCAGCCCCGCCGCGCGGACGCCGACGAGGAGGTAGCCGATCTGCAGGGCGGCGTTGAACCGGGCCTGCGCCGCCCGCTGGTTCCGGTCGGTCAGCCAGTCCTTCGCCTGCGGCCGGTGCGGGAACAGCTCCGGTAGCCGCTCGTGGAAGTCGATGTCGGCGGCGAGCACCGCGGTCAGCGGAGCGCCCTGGGTCTTGGCGCGGTTGCCGCTGGACACGTGCGGCAACAGCCGGGCGCGTGCCTGCGGAGAGCGCAGCAGCAACACCCGCAGAGGTTGGCCGTTGAGCGCGGTCGGCCCGTACCGGACGAGGTCGTGGATCGCGGCGACCTGAGCGTCGGTGACCGGCTCGTTGGTGAACGTGTTCGCGGTGCGGGCCGCCCGGAACAGCAGGTCCTGGGCGGCCCGGTCGAGCGCGAGCAGGTCGGCGGCGACGACGCTCACGCGGGCACCGTCGGCTCGGCCGTCGTGTACGCGCCGCGGTGGTAGACCAGCGGGTCCCCGTCCGCGCCCGGGCCGAGCGCGAGGGGTTCGGCGATCACGACGGTGTGGTCGCCGGCCGGCACGCGGTGCACGACGCGGCAGAGCATCAGGGCCAGCACCCCATCCAGCAGCGGCACCCCGAACGGACCGGGCGACCAGTCCGGGTACGCGGCGAACCGGTCGATGCCGCTGGTGGCGAAGACCCGGGCCGCGTCGCGTTGACCGGCGCCGAGCAGGTGCACGGCGACATGGTCGGCACGGGCCAGCACCGGCCAGCTCGACGAGGCGTGGCCGAGGCAGAACGAGACCAGCGGGGGGTCCAGCGACACCGACGTGAACGAGGTGGCGGTGAAGCCGGCGCGAACCGGCTCACCGACGCCGCCCAGGCACGCCGGGCCCTTGGTGCCCGGCACCACGGCGGTGACCACGGTCACCGTGGCGGCCTGCCGGCGCAGCACCGCCCGGAACAGATCCCGGTCCACCGGCCGCAGGTCGGTGGGCGCGTACGTCCGGAGTCGGTCGACGGTGGTCACGCCGGCACCAGGGCCGGCGCGGCGTACGAGCTGACCGGGCGGGGCAGCCCGTAGTGCTCGCGCAGCGTGCGGCCGGTGTACTCGTGCCGGAACAGCCCCCGGGCCCGCAGCAGCGGCACCACATGGTCGACGAAGTCCGCCAGCCCCGAGGGCAGCAGCGGCGGCATGACGTTGAAGCCGTCGGCCGCGCCGGAGGTGAACCACAGCTCGATCTGGTCGGCGACCTGCTCGGGGGTGCCGGCCACCACCCGGTGACCCCGGCCGCCGCCGAGCCGGCCGATGAGCTGCCGGATGGTGAGCCGCTCCCGGCGTGCCAGGTCGACGACGAGCTGGTAGCGGCTCTGGTGTGACTGCACGGCGGTGACGTCGGGCAGCTCGGGCAGGGGGCCGTCCAGCGGCAGGCCGGTGAGGTCGAGGCCGGTCATGCCGGAGAGCTGGGCCAGAGCGTGCTCCGGGACGATCAGCGCCTCCAGTTCGTCGGCGAGCGCCCGTGCCTCGGCCTCGGTGCCACCGAGCACCGGGGCGATGCCGGGCAGCACCTTCACCAGTTCCGGGTCGCGGCCGGCGGCGGCGGTGGCCTGCTTGAGGGCGGCGTAGAACCGCTGCCCGTCGGCGAGGGTCTGCTGGGCGGTGAAGACGGCCTCGGCGTACCGGGCGGCGAAGGCGGTGCCGTCGGCCGACGAGCCGGCCTGCACCAGCAGCGGCCGGCCCTGCGGTGGGCGCGGGGTGTTCAGTGGGCCGTGCACCCGGAACCGCTCGCCGGTGTGGTTGATCTCGTGCACCCGGTCGGAGTCGGCGAAGATCCCGGCGGCGGTGTCCAGGACCAGGGCGTCGTCCTCCCAGCTGTCCCAGAGCTTGATCGCCACGTCGACGAACTCGGCGGCCCGGCGGTACCGCTCGGCGTGCGCGGGATGGTCGTCGAGGCTGAAGTTGCGGGCCTCGCGGGCCTGGGCCGAGGTGACGATGTTCCATCCCGCCCGGCCGCCGCTGAGGTGGTCCAGCGAGGCGAACTTGCGGGCCAGGTTGAACGGTTCGTTGTAGGTGGTGGACGCGGTGGCGATCAGACCGATGTGCTCGGTGGCCGTGGCCAGCGCGGCGAGCAGGGTCAACGGTTCGAAGACTGCCTGGATGTTGTGCCGCACGGCCGGCCCGACGGCGAGGCCGTCGGCGAGGAACACCGAGTCGAGGGTGCCGCGCTCGGCGGTGCGGGCCAGCTCGACGAAGTGCCGCACGTCGGCGACCCGGTGCGGGTCGGTGCGCGGGTGCCGCCAGGCGGCCTCGTGGTGGCCGACGCCCATCAGGAACGCGTTCAGGTGCAGGGTACGGGACACGGCAGGTCCTTTCAGGAGGCGGAGACGTCGACGCGCCAGGTGGAGAAGCGGCGTTCGACGGCGACGAGGAGCTGGTTGACCACCAGGCCGATCGCGGAGATCGTGATGATCCCGGCGTACATGTCGGGGATCGCAAAGTTGTACTGCGCGTAGTTGATGAGGTAGCCGAGGCCGGCCTTCGCGCCGACCATCTCGGCCGCGACGAGCACGAGGATCGAGTACGCCCCGGCCAGCCGCACGCCGGTGAAGATCGTCGGCACCGCGGCCGGCAGGATCACCTTCTGGAACAGCCGCAGGTGGTTCAGGCCCATCGAGCGGGCCGAGCGGATCAGCAGCGGGTCGACGCCCTTCACCCCGGCGATGGTGTTGAGCAGGATGGGCCAGGAGCAGGCGTACAGCACCAGGGCGATCTTGGAGGTCTCGCCGAGGCCGAGGATGAGGACGAAGACGGGCAGCAGGGCCAGGGCGGCGGTGTTGCGGAACACCTCCAGCAGCGGGCTGAGCAACTCGGCGAGGGGCCGGTACCAGCCGATCAGCAGCCCGAGCGGGATCGCGGTGAGCACGGCCAGGCCCAACCCGGTCAGCGATCGGGTGAGGCTGGCGCCCACGTGCTCGGCGAGTTGTCCGCTGCGCAGCAGCGCCGTCCACCCGACCAGCACCTCCGACAGCGGCGGCAGGAAGACCCGGTCGACCACGCCCAGCCGGGGCGCGGCCTCCCAGACCAGGGCCAGCGTGAGCAGCGCGGCGGTGCGGTGCAGCACCCGCCCGCCGAGGCCGAACAGCCGCCGGGGCAGCCGGGGCGCGGCGTCGGTGGCCGCCATGGGTGTCGTGGCGGCGGTGGCCGCCAGTCGGGGTCGTTCGGCGATGTCAACCAACGCGGGCCTCCTCGTGACGGGCCGCCGCCGGCGCCGCGCGGTCCGCGTCGGCGTCGCGCACGGCAGGGGTACGACCACCGTCGGATCCGGTGCCGGCGATGCGGCCGGCTGCCGAGCCGCCGGGCCGAGCCCACCGGCGGGGACGACCGGGCGCGGGAGCGGCAGCGGGTGGTCGCTCGGCGGACTGGGCGGCGCGCACCTCGTCGCGCAGCAGCGTCCAGATCTGGTGCCGGTGATGGCGGAACGCGTCGGTGGAGCGGACGTCCTCCACCGCCCGGTCGCCCAGGTCGATGTCGATGACCTGCTTGATCCGGCCGGGCCGGGAGGTCATCACCGCGACCCGTTGGCCGAGGTGGACGGCCTCGTCGATACCGTGGGTGATGAACACGATGGTCTTGCCGGTGGCCTGCCAGATCCGCACCAACTCGTCCTGCAGCGAGTCGCGGGTCTGCGCATCCAACGCGGCGAACGGCTCGTCCATGAGCAGGATGTCCGGGTCGTACGCGAGGCTGCGGGCGATCGCCACCCGCTGCTTCATCCCGCCGGACAGCTCGTGCGGGTGCCGGTCGGCGAAGCCGGAGAGCCCCACCAGCTCCAGGTGGTACGCGACCAGGTCGGCGCGCTCGGCACGGGGCACGCCCTTCGCCTCCAGCCCGAACGCGACGTTACCGGCGGCGGTGCGCCAGGGCAGCAGCGCGTACTGCTGAAAGACGATTCCCCGGTCCAGACCGGGCCCGACGACCGGCTCACCGTCGACGAGCACCTGCCCACCGCTGGGCTTCGACAGCCCGCCGAGCAGGTCGAGCAGAGTGGACTTGCCGCAGCCGCTGGGGCCGACGACGACCAGGAACTCGCCGTCGCGTACACCCAGGGTCACCCGGTCCAGCGCGGTGACCGCGCCGGCCTGCGAACGCCGCGTGACGCGGACCGGGAAGATCTTCGACACCCGATCAAAGAGGACCTTGTCGGTGCTCACCCGGCACCACCCCCGGTGGCGAACGGGTTGAACTGGTTGGTGTAGATGTCGCCGGGCTTCGGCTTGTCGCCCTTGAGCTCGCCCTCGGCGGCGAGCCAGTCGATCCAGGTGCCGAACTCCTGGTCGCTGATCACGCCGCCGGTGCCGGCGACGCCGCTGCTCTTCCAATACCTCACCAGCGACGTGTCCTCGTTGCGGCCCCGCTTGGCGATGATCGACTCCATCCGGCCGACCACCGTCTCCCGGGGCTGGTTGCGCGCCCATTCGATGGCCTTGGCAACTCCCGCGACGAACGCCCGGACGGTGTCCGGGTTCTTCCGGATGAAGTCGTCACGGAAGACGTACGTGCCGCCGCTGAACGCGCCGAGCAACTCGTAGTCGGTGAAGATGGTGCGGATGCCGCCGCTGGCGACGGCCTTGTCCCGGATCACGCCGCCGAGCACGGCCACGTCGATCTGCTTCTGCCGAAGCGACTGCTCGGTGCTGACCGGTGGCAGCGCGACCAACTCGACCTGTCTGATCTCGGCCGGGGTGAGCCCGCCGCGCGCGAGCCACGTCTTGAGTACCGCCTCGGCGTGCGCGCCGAGGGTGTTCATGCCGACCTTCCGGCCGATCAGGTCGCGCGGGCCGCGGACCGGACTGTCGTCGAGCACGTAGTAGCCCTGGAAGGTCTGGGCGTCGGAGCCGTAGTAGCTGACCACCGCGGTGATCGGAGCGTTCGCGGCGGCAAGCTTGACGATCGCGCCGTTGAACGCCCCACCGAAGTCGCTCTGGCCGGTCGCGGTCGCCTGGATGTCAGCGGGGCCGCCGGTGACGTTGCCGATCCAGTCGAGTTCGACATCGCCGGGATAGCCGAGGTCGGCGGCGAGCTCGGGCAGCGTGACCTGCCCGACGGAACCCTGGTAGCGCAGCTTTCTGGCCTGGTCGGAACTGGCCTCGGCGCCCCCACCGCAGCCGGTGACGGCGGCGAGGGCGAGCGCACTCGCGGCGGCGGTGAGCGTACGCAGGACGGCACGACGGGATGAGGACATGGCGGATCTCCTGGGTCTGTCCACGGTGGGTGGCGAGGCACCCGGGCAGGTGTGTGGGCAGGCCGCTCCGCGGTGAGCGGACAAGCCGTGAGTGTGTGGCACCGGCACCGGACGTGTTTCCGGTGCGGTGGTGGAAGCAGCGGCTACGGTGTCGCCGGTCAGTTACGGCGGCCGGCCGGCTGCGGTGGTTAGGTCGAGGTCAGCTCAACAGAGCGCGCTCGCGTGCCGGACCAGGTCGACGTGCACGCGAGCGGTGAGGAGAAGCTCATCCCGCCGCGACATGCACTCATGTTGACGGCGGATCCTGCAGCCGGTCAACGGTCTTCCGGAAGCGTTCACTGTCCCGAAACACCCACCTGAAAAGTAGGGTTTGTGGGAAGCGGTCTCGGTCGGTGCGAGGGCAGTCCGGGGAGCACCGCTGCCGGCCTCGCCAGTCGGACCCGCAGCGCGACCGGAAATCGGTTCACGTCGTTCGCTGGGGTGGACCCGGAGGGTCGGGTGGCCGTCTGGACGCGTGCTGCCGATGTCATGGCCAGCGAGGAGTAGGACGCCCCGGTCCTCACTGATGACCGCTGCTACGCAACGCTACGGAGCGACAGAGGGCAGCACCGCCAGAGAAGGCTAGATCCGCCGCCCTGCCGCCCGAGCGACGGCTCACCCCCAGACAGCACGCACCGATGGTCGGAAGGCACAGCTAGTGAGTATCGGCGGACAGCCCCGTACCAGCAGGCCGACCGACGTCGATGGAGAGGATGACCTCTACGAGAAGGGTGCCGTCATGGGGACGTCAGGTGTGATCTTCAAACGGTGCGGATGCCGCAACGACAGCGGCCGGCGGCTGGAACAGCACTGCCCGAATCTGGGCGATCGTACTCACGGCACCTGGCACTTCCACTGCTCGGCCCGCAACGTCCTCGGCCGATCCGAACGCGTCCGCCGAGGCGGCTTCCCGTCGCAGGCGGCGGCCCGCCGGGCGCGGGATGAGTGGCTGGCCGCGACCCAGGCGCAGCGCACCGCCGGCGGCTGGACCGTGCAGCGGTGGCTGCGGCACTGGCTGGAGCAGCACACCCGGATCCGGCCGACCACCCGCCTGCACTACACCCGCGACGTCGAACGCGTCCTGATCCCCCACCTCGGCCCGTACCGGCTCGCCGACCTCGACGCCCGACTGCTGCGCACCGTCTTCGACCAGATCGCCCAGACCACCAACACCAAAGGACTGCCCCAGTCCGCGTCGGCGATGCAGCACCTGCGCACCACCCTGCGCGCCGCGCTCAACCTCGCCGTCAAACACGGCCTGATCGACGGCAACCCCGCCCGGCACATCACCGTCGCCGGCTACCGCAAACCCCACGCCCAAGTCTGGACCGACGACCGCGTCCACGCCTGGCACACCACCGGCGAGCACCCCACCGTCGCGGTGTGGACCGCCCCGCAGCTCGGCGCGTTCCTCGACACCGTCACCGACGACCCACTGTTCGCGTTCTGGTGGCTAACCGCCCTCCGCGGCCTACGCCGCGGCGAGATGTGCGGACTGCGGTGGACCGAGATCGACCTCGACCGCGGCGTCCTCTACGTCGAACGCAACCGCACCACCGCCGGCTACCAGGTCATCGAAGGCGACCCCAAAACCGCCGCCGGACGCCGCCCAGTCGCCCTCGACAAACGCACTATCCAAGTGCTGCGCGACCACCGACAACGCCAACGAGACCAGCAATCCCGCCGCCAAGCGGCCGGGAAGACATGGGTCGACTCCGGGTACGTGTTCGTCCGCAAGGACGGCAGTCCCCTGCACCCCGGCTACGCCAGCGGCCGGTTTCGGCTTTTGGTCAAACGCGCTGGCATCCCGCCGGTGCGGCTGCACGACCTGCGCCACGGCGCCGCGTCCCTCGCCCACGAAGCCGGCGCCGACCTCAAGACCCTGCAGGACATGCTCGGACACTCCAGCATCGTCGTCACCGCCGACACCTACACCAGCGTCCTCCCCCACGCCCAACGCCGCTGCGCCGACGCCACCGCCCACCTCGTCCTCGCCGCCGCCCACCGCACCCGCGCGAAGATCCGCAAGAACGGCCGCCGCAACCGACCCCAGCCGCGACCGGCGGCACATACTCCGGCCCGCAGGGCACCCGCCAAGGCAAAGAAGCCGCAGGTAACCAACCCCCGACGGAGTCCATCGTCACGGAACGTGATGACACCCGAGTGGCACCCACGTGACACCCACCGTCCGAACAGGCCGGACAGCAGAAAGGGCCCGAACCGCGTTCCCGCAGCCCGGACCCCTTATGATCTTGCGCGCCCGAAGGGACTCGAACCCCTAACCTTCTGATCCGTAGTCAGATCCCGGGGCTCAGACTCCTCCTGATAACACTCTATCCCAAACCCGGTCCGGCCACAACTCCCCTAGTCCGGCCACGTCCGGCTAGGTTCTGGCTGGTCCAGGCACTGCGTGCGGTCGAAATCCACGGCCGTCAACCAATTAAGAGGGCTCGTGATAGCCGTGAAATCCGGTTGCGTCCCGGTCCGTCCGTGCCAGTTTCCCGACGTCCGAGCAGCCACCGAGCAGCCACGGATCGCCACTCACGCCGCAGCGCGATGGCCGCTACAGCTCCCGGACCCATCTTGCCGATCCGGATCGCGGTTCTCCAACCGGTGCCATCCCGCCAATGCTCGTTGGTGCCGTGTTGCTCGACGAAGATCGCCGAGGTGTAGCTGCGGAGCAAGGGCCGCAGCTACACCTCCACGAACGGCTTGCGATCGATTATTGCAGCGCGGATCTTGGTGCGGAGCCACTGTGCCACGTTGCCGTCGCGCTCGAGCAGCAAGACGAGTTCGCGTAGGACCGCGAGGACGATCACGCGCTGCGCCAATGCGCGTCCGCACTCTTCGATCGCGGGCTCGGTGAACCCGGAGGCCGAGATGAGGATGCCGCCGACGCCGGCGCGGCCGTAGATCCGCACGAGGTGGCGGGATACCGGGTCCATGCCGAGCTTGTCGGCGTGCCACTTCATCTCGACGAGGTACTGCACGCCGTCTAGTTCCACCACGCCGTCGATTTGTTCGACGGCAGTGCCGTCGGCGGCGCGCAGCACAAACGAGTCGCGCACGAGAATGCCGTCGAGCGCGAAGGTCTCGTTGAGGATGGCTTCGAGGGCCAGGCCGCGGCGGTGGCTGTCGGACATGCCGAACAGTTGAGCGAGCCTGCGCTGGAGGTCTTGCCCTGCGGCGCGGCGTTGCGCTACGCGTGCTGCTTCCGCTCGTGCCGCGGCGAGGCGCTGCTCGCGCTCGGCGTCGCGCTCTTGGCGAATCCTGACGAAGGTGTCCTTGACCTCTACCAGGCTGCGGAGTTCAGCCACCAGGCCCTTGGCCTTGAGCTGGTCGTCGGGCCAGCAGGTGTAGAGGTCCTCGAATTCCACCACTCGGCGGATGATCTGTCGACGTGCGGCGAGGCCGCTGTCGCCGTGTTCGTTGACGCGCGTCAGCACCTGCCGAACGATCTCGTACTTGTTGATGGAGTTGCGGTCTCCTGCGATGCGCTTGCGCAGGTCCTCAAGGTCACGTTCTGCGACGCCGGCACCGCGAAAGAAGTCCAGTACGTCCAGCTTGCTGCGGCACAGGAGTGGAATGACGTCCTTCAGGACGGCGAATACCTCCGGGGGAAAGTGGTAGGGGGTTGCATTCATCAGAACTTCTCAGCTCCTGTACTGGCAGCGTACGTGCGGCCGGCCTGAAATCGATGCCTGCGAGATTCCTGATGCCGTCGCTCCTACTGCGGCGGGTGAGCGTGCTGCGCATGTCGCGCCTTGCGGGCGGCTCGGCGGCTCTGTATTGCTAGCGGCGGCCAAGCGCGTCGTGTGGGCAGGGCGAAGGCCCTGTCCACCTGGTCATGTGTTCCCACTGGAGGCGTCCCGGGGACTCCTAGTCCTCTGGTCCGCCGGAGTCCTCCGGCGCCTCAGAGCCTCGGGTTTGGGTTCCCAGGACATATTCCTCGGCCAGTTGGGCAAGGTGCAGAGGCATGGGCAGGGTGGTGCCGTCGTCGTACTGGAGGTTGGCCCAGCGGAGTTGGTGTGCGATGCCCACCCACGCCCGCGGGTCGTCGCCCGGCTGGATGGCAGCGACCGTCATCTCGACCATGCGCGCATTCCAGACCTCTGCCGCAGGTGCCGGCGGGATGGTGACCTCCTTCGCTTCCTCACCGTCCCTGGGACGCGGGGTGAAGGTGTAGCTGTCTGCCTTGGAAAGGCCGTGCAAGGTCTGCCCGGCCTGAGCCGGCTTGTCCGCCGTGCTAGCGAACACGCGATCGCCGTGCATGCGCCACAGGCCGCCGGACAAGCCCCAGTCGTTCTTCTCCTCTGTCCCAACACCCCATACATCTGGCACCTCGAGGTTGTCGCAGGCGTCGCGGACGCGGACGTGCCGCAGTCCCGTGCCAGCGACGGCCTGGTCGTCGAGGTGGTCGAAGACCAGCTTCCCGTTGCCGATGAAGGGCCAGTCTGGCCGGAGGTTGCCGGTGTCGGTCAGCAGCAAGGTGTCCCGGCGCAGAGCGGTCACGTCGCGGAGGCGGTCGGCGATGAAGTTGCGAACGAAGTAGTCGTTTTCGGGTGTGCGGGCTTCGACGTCGAACCGCCCGTCGCGTGCAAGGCGGGTGAGGCCTTCGTGGTAGTCCATCCAGTCGTCGAAGTAGGGTGAGATCAACTGGGGGCGCTGCTCGCCGGTGGAGTCGAGATAGACCATGACGGGTACGCGGCGTCCGACGGAGCGGCGGCGGGTCTTGTTGGTGCGTACGACCCAGATCGCCAGGTAGTAGATGCGATCGGGTAGCGGCATGTTCCGGATCTTGACCTGCGGCGGGACGAGTTGGACGCCCAGCTGGCGCAGCAGGTCGTGCCACACCCTGGTGATGCGCTCTCGGTCCGCCTTCTCTCCGGTTGGTGGGTAGGCGAACTGGGTAACGCGGCCGGTGTTGGAGTGTGCCAGGCGAAAGGCGGGCTTGACGTCCCCGATTGGGCGCTGCTTGAAGTAGTCGCGGTGGTTGACCTCGATGATGCTGGCGACTATCGGGCTGGCTGCGGGGGGCAGAGTGCCTTGGATGTCGGTCGCCCTGGCTAGTAACGCGGAGGTGATGGTGTGCGCCGTGGCCTGCCTGGGGATGTCGATCTTGTCCGCGTGATCGCCTCGGACGGCGTGCGCGGTCATTCGCAGGGTCCCGGCGCCGACCTGCCAAGAGGGGCCGCTGGCAGTGGTGGTGGCCGGTCCGAGGTCGCGGGTGATCGCGGCCTCTACGAGTTGGGGCAGCGTCGAGTCCTGCCAGTGGTGGACTTCGATCGTGACGGTGGGCTCGGCTCGGGTGCGGTCGACCAGCTTTGCCAGCCCGGCTCGTACGAGGGGTGCGAACTTGCCGGGCAGCGCGTCGAGCGCGGTTGTGGGGTCGGTTCCGGATTCCTTGGCGGCGGCGCGGATCTGCTTCTTCTGCTGGGCCGCAGCCCGTTCGTGGGCGTTCTTGACGATCTTGGGGGAGGTCGCGAACGCGCGGAGCCCGAAGACACGGGTAAACGGCTCGTCAGGGCGGACCCATTGCTGGAGGACGCCGCTGGTCCAGTCGAACAGTTCGCGTCGTTCTCGTACTGACAGGCCGGGCTCCACGGCGTGTTTGCCGAGTTCGTTGCGGAAGACGATGGCGATGCCGTCGTCGCGGGTGGATTTGTTCAGGTGTGCGCGGGGGTTGCCGGCCAGGTCGGCGGGGTCGGGTAGTTCGGGCCGCAAGGCGAGGTGGTCGAGTACGGCGTGCAGACGGTCGGACCAGTCGGTTCCCCGGTGGGGGCGCCAGCGGATGCCGATGCAGCGGAAGGCGCGGGAGCGGCCGGTCTTGTCCAGTAGCGGGTGGGACCGGACGAGGTACACGCTGGTGTTGCTGGTGGACGGCAGCTTCGGCTGCGTGTAGACCCACCGGCGGACGCCGAAGTTGGCGTAGACGACGGGGTCGGGCCGCCCGGGGACGGTCTGGACCTGGAGCGTCGCCTTGTAGGAGAAGGGCAACTCCTCGCTGGTCGGCGGCCACGACACGGCCTCGGCGCCGCGGTCGCACACAGACCGCCGGAATTCGATCGGTTCGCCCTGCCCGTGCGGCCATGCCGTGTCTGGCGCTGTCAGTTCCCCGACGAGGACGTGGGGAAGCAGGGTGAACAGCGCGTTGTGCGGCTGGGCGGTCCCGTTGAGCCCGGACTTGGCGGCTTCCTCGGCGAAGTTGATCGTCCGCGGCTCCCAGGTGAAATCCTTCCAGCCTGGAGCGCCGGGCTGTACGGCGGCAAGGGCTTCGCGGAGCAGTCGGTGGTCTTCGGCCGTCTGGCCTGTCTGTCGCCCGAGGGTGTGGATCCACGCGCGAAGGATGCGGGCGATGCCATCCGTGGGGATGGGCGAGGTCGCGTACAGCCAGTCCTCGCCGTTCCAGTCGGTGTTGGTCACCGCCGGCCGGATCATGTCGGGTGCGAGCAGTGCGATCGCGTCGTTCAGCGCCCGGATCGGCACTTGCCGGTACCTGTCCGGGTTGCGCTGCTTGCTGGAACGGAATAGGTCGAGCAGCGGTTTGCGCCAGGCCGCCGGGTAGCGCAGGGCGTGATAAGGGAACGGCTGGATGGCATCGAGGTTGAGGTGGAAGCCGGTTGACCGGAGCCGGTTGTAGGTCACAGCGGTGCGCCTTCCAGTGCGGACAGAGCCTGGTGAAGCGGCTCGTAGAGCAGTTTCACCAGGTGGGCGTCGGGGTCGGGGGACGGGTTGTCGAAGTAGGGGGCCAGGACGGAGCGCATGCCGGCGATGAGGCTGATGTCGGTGTCGTCCTGGTCGCTGCGCAGGCCCATGAGGCGGGGGGCGAACTTGGCGTCGCAGAAATACACCTCGGCCGGGCATCCGCCGCGGACGAGCCGGCCGATCACCTGCCAGATTCCGACCAGCTGGCTCCAGGTCATCGCGTCCTTGTCGCCGCCGGTGAGCGCGCCGTAAGCCAGGGGCCGCCGCAGCCAGGTGCGCCACAGTCCCTGCGCCTGGTGGCGGAAAGCGCGGGCGCAGCGGGCCAGGTCGGTGCGCTGAGCTGCCGGAACAGCGCGAAGGCCGCTGCGGATTTCGCTGATGGCCCAGGCGTTCATGGTTTGGGTGACGTAGTCCAGATCGTCGGGGCGCGGGTGCGGCCGGACGAAGAAGAAGGCGGCGCCGATGGCGGCGCGGTGGTCGTCAGTGAGGATGTTGTGGCCGCGTTCCATCGCCAGCAGGGGTGCGACGAGCACGCTGGCGCCGGTCGCGAAGAGGGTTTCCACCTCGCCGCGGGGCAGCGCGGTGGCGCCCGCGGGGGCGAGCCAGTCGGCGCCGAAGTTGCGGTCGTCCGGGACGAGGTAGCGCACCCGGTCCCTGAACGTCTCGTTGGTGTGGGCGATCATGTCGGCCACGGTTCTCGCCTCGTCGTAGTTGCCTACGAGGATCAGCGCCCGTCGCCGGGTCGGGTCGGCGATGCGTTCGAAGGCCGACTCAAGGCGGCTGGCGCCCAGCCGCGGGGCGACCAGGGCTCGGGCCATGCCCTGCAGGCTGCGGCGGCGTGCCTCCCGGTCGGAGATCCCTGAGACGATGTAGGGCTGGTCGGGCTTGTCCGGGGGGTAGAGGGGGAGGGTGTAGAACCGGCTTCGCTTGATGGCTTCGACTTCTTTGGTTGGTGCGCGCAGGACCACGTTGACGGGGTGGTCGATGTGGTAGCGGGGCGAGTTCTTGGCCCAGCTGGTTCCCGACAGCAGCAGGACGTTGGGCCCGCGGACTCCGTCGGCGTGGAAGAGGGTGTGCAGTCCGAGCAGGGCGAAGCGGCCCACCCCGGCGTACCGGAAGAAGGACAACTGCCCGCCCGGTTCGTCGCCGTCCTCGGACCGCGGACGTGACCCGTCCTCGGTCCGGTACCGGAAACCGAGCACGTTGCCCATCGGCGAGTCGGGAATGACGGGTGTGAAGTCCTGCGGCGGCCGGTGGAACATCAGCGGGCTGACGCCACGCAGGTCCAGCCGGCCCTCCACGGTGCGCCAGCGTTCGATGACCGCGTCCAACTGGTCGGCCAGCACGGTGGTGACCACGAGCAGTTCCAGCCGCAGGGCGTTTCGCGCCTCGGTGTCCTCGGGCATGCCGTTGCTGCGCTTGCTCTTGCGCTTGTTGGGCGTGTCGTTCTCGGTGGCCTGCTTCATCGGCACCCGCCTGACCCAGTCGCGCAGCGCCGCGTGCCGGGCGGATTCGTCGGGCAGGTGCAGCGTCTTCACGAGTTCCACCAGTGCCGAGGATGCCGGTGTCTCCGTGGTGCGGGGTCGTCGGCCGAGCGGGTCGTCGAGGAAGCGGTCGAATGCCTCCCGCAGTGCCTCGGGCTGCGCCGAGCCGAGCAGCGACGGTTGGTGGTTCTCGTCGTGCTCGAGCAGGATCGGGCCCCATTCCTCGGCGAGTTTGCTGGCCAGCGTCCAGCCGGTGAAGTAGTCCTCGCCCATCCAGGCGCGCAGGTAGCGGCCTGATCTGCCGGTGAGCAGGTTGTACAGCAGGTTCGTGGCGATGCGCACGAGGTTGAGGCTGGCGATCCACGCCAGCACGGCGCTGTCCTGCAGCTGCGCGAGCTGGCTTCGCCCGAGTTCCCGGTCGACCTGCACCCACAGGTCCGTCAGCCACGACTCATTCGCACCGATGAGCGTCTGGGAGGGACTGAACATCGAGTCCAGCTGCGCCTGCACCTGGTCGGCCTCGTCGACGACGACCAGATCTGTCGTCCGCCATGCCGCCTCGAGGTAGCGCATGCCTTCCGGGTTTAGCTCCCGGGGAACGCGCGTCTGGATGAGGCTTGCCGTCGTCGCTATCCACAGCCTGGCCGTGACGAGGGCACGGGAGGCGTCGTGGCGCTGGCAGCCGCCCCACAGCGGGCAGCCGCGCACACCCTCGCGCTTGCCTTCGCCGTCGTGTTCGTCGGGAGGACGGCGAAGGCTGCGGCATGGGGCTTGTTCGATCGGCCACGGCAGGGCGCTGTCGGTCCGCAGCCCGTCCAGCGCGCATGCCGTGCTGACCCACCGGTAGCCGGAGTGCTCCGGGTACAGCGGGAGGGCGCCGGTCCTGGCGTCAAGGCGGTGGATTCGCTCGACGTGGGCGCGCCGGTTCGACTCGCCGAGCACCGGGGCCGCGTGCACGGCTCCGGTCAGCCGGTTGAACAGGTCGACCATGCGCAGCACCGCCGTCACATCGCCCAGCACGACAGTGACCCGCAGCTTCTTGGTAACCGTCAGGTGCCAGGCCAGGACCGCGACGAGGGTGGTCTTTCCGACGCTGAGCATGCCTGCCATGTGCAGCAGGCCGTCGACGGTGAACCGGTCGCGTTCGGCGAAGCTGTCGTCGGCCTGCCGGATCTCGAAGATGACCCTGCCGATGCGGGTCTCCCAGTCGTCGTCGTGCTGGCCCGGTGCCGTCCGCGCTTCGGCCTCGTCCATCTGCCGTGCTGCGGCGAGGAGTTGAGCGCGGGTGACGGTAACGCTCCCGCGACCTTCGCGCAGCGTCAGGTCATGGCCCTGCGCCGGATCGGCCAGCGGCAGCCAGCGGGGAATCCGCACGCTGCCGCGGTGCCGGTCGGCGACGAGCACGTACTCCCCGTGGCCGGCGGGGGCGACTCGAGCACGCTCGTGCTCGGGCGCCTGTGCCAGGGCTGCGGCGTAGTCGGTCCACCGGCGGGTGACCTTGGTGACCTCGCGGGGCCGGAACGATCCGTCCGCGGCGATCGCGAAGCCTCGCAGGTCCGGTGGCACCTTGGCGTACAGAGCGAGGACCCGCGCGAAGTCGTACGGACTCTTGACGCCCGTCAGCCGGAAACGCGCGATCGCCACCGACCGCAGGTGCTCGTCGCTGGGCTGGATGCCGCACGCCTGGGCCACCGGATACCCGTTGAGCAGGCTCCACCCCGCGTCGGCCGTCGCACGCGGCGCAATTCGCTTCAAGAGCACCAGTGCCAACTCGACCTCGGTGATCGCCTCGGCCAACCTCTCCTCGTCGTCGCCGCCGAGCGCCGACCGCAGGTCGGCTACGAGATCGGTGCGCCAACTCGTCCGCGCCCTCACCTGCCCTCACCCCGCAACGCCGGCAGGTCCTCCCGCAGGAACGTTTTCTCCGTCCGCACCACGACCCCGCCCTCCGCCAGCCCAGGAGCCAGGCTGCTCACCAACTGCACGTATCCGTGACGGCCACGGGTGCGCTCCCGGTCCACCACGACGAAGAATCTGTCAGCCCAATCCGGTACCTGCGGAGGGCGGCGCCGCAACCGCCTGGCCAGCAGTGCCGGGTTGCGCCACGACTTAACGTCCACCGCCCACCAGCGTCCCGGCCTGCCGGGCACCGGGATCCGGATGTCGCAGACGTCGAACTCGGGGTATGCCTCGGGCTGGTACCCCTTCTGGGCGAGCCAGTGCAGCAGCCGGGACTCCGCCCGGCCCGGCCCGGTCACGAACGCCTTCAACCCGCGGCCGACCGTCCACACCTCCGAGCCGACAGGCAGCTCGCGGCCGGCGCGGTAGCGGAGCCGGGCGCAGTCGTCCTCGACGCACCGCCAGCCGTGCGGCGTCGGCACGCTCAGGTTCCGGCATCGCCCGCACATCTGGAAGACGCCGCCCGCCGCCAGGTGCGCGCCGGGCCTCTCGTATGCCTGCTGAATGAACTGCGCCAACGGAGCCAGGTCCGGCTCGCTGCGGACATCGAGGAACTCATCCCCGTCCAGCACCGGTTTGTCGATCAACAACTGGCGGAACCCGACGTACGCCCGCTGGTCCCGCATCTCACGGCACCAGTGCAAGACCTCCAGCACCACCCGACGCTCGGCCAGCTCAGCCTCGACATCGTCGACATCCAGCGCCCACTCCTCGCACAAGCGAGTCGGCACGCCGCTGGATAACAACACGTCGCCCTCGCCCACCAGGTCGTCCGGCAGTCGCAATGGCCACTCCGAGAACGGCTGGTGTGCCAGCCGCAGCAACTCAGCCACGCCCGTCGGCGGCTCCAGTCCACGAACCTGGCACAGCACCGTTAGCCGATTCACTGCACGCTGCAGCGCAGCCGGATACGGGACTCGTACCGCCCCGTCGGCTCGTACCCTCTCCGCCAGACGGGCCAAGCCGCTGGCAACAAGGTGGACGATCTCCTCATCCCAGTTAGCGACCGGATCATGGCCAAGCACCATCGAAGTCACGCGACGCACCGTACAGCCGAATTTTGTCTGCAACTACGATTTGCAGACAGACGCAGCTCCTTCGGCGTGTCGTGACCCGCCATGCTCGGCTGTGGACCTGGGGCGACCGACCCACTCTCCCGCGCTTGCCGCCTGGAAATGGAACGGCGGGAGATCCCTAAGCAGCAGCGGCCCACGTTCAACCTCGACCTCGGCACCGCGGGCTGGGCCGCGCCGTTCGTCATCTACCCGTCCATCCCCGGCGCCGAGGACCTGGCCCTGCTGATCCACGCCGCGGCCGCTGCCCGAACCAACGGGTTGGGGATCTGGAGCCAACGCCGAGACGTTGTTGGCCTACGAGTACCGGGCCCTGGAGAAGCTGTTCCAGATCACCCGCAAACCGGGACGTGCTGGTCGGGGGCTTCGCCACCTTCGTGACCATGCTGGCCCAGTGACCCCGAGCCGACGACTCCTGACCGCGTCCGCAACGTGAGCAGCCGAAGCCCCGATGTGGTCGCCGGTGCGTGTCCGTGCAGCCGCGGCGCCGCTGAATCAGGACCTGTCGGCCGTGAGCCAGTTGACCGCCCAGCTTGACCTCCCCCTTGGCATTCATGCGCCCGCTACGGCGCGCTGAACGGTTATCGCTGTGCTGGTCGGCTTGGGATTCCGCGACGAGCTCTGGCTGGAGCAAGCGGCGCTGATCGTCAGCGGATTGGCCGCAAACGCGGTGCGCCACGGCGGCGCCTGTCCGTCCCTCGCCGCCGAAGCCCACGACGGGCGGGTCCTGCTGTCCGTGGCCGACGGCTCAGCCGTCGTGCCCCGCCAACACACCCCGGACGGCAGTGGGGGACGCGGGCTGACCATCATCGAGGCTCTGTCGGCAGGGTGGGGCGTGCGCGACCACCACGGCGGCATACAGGTGTGGGTGGAGCTGACGCCATATGCCGGTCCGCCGTTCACGCCAGCGCTACGACGGCAGCAGGGAACTGGCTCGCTGGCCTCCGCCGGCCGCGGCTAGCCTCTCTGAGTGGATTCATCGGTATCTCAAGATCCGGTTGTCGTCGAACCTGTGGTCAACACCGAGAAACTGCGCGAGCTGCTGGCGTGGGGCACGGAGTATCCGACGCTGGACTTCAAGTCCGAATGCGACCCCTCGTTGACGCGCGACCTTGTCGAGCTGGCCAAGGACGTCGGCGCGATGTCGGTGCGCGGCGGTTTCCTTGTCATCGGGGTAGACAAGCGTGGACGGCCCACCGGCGCGGTGACCGACGCGCAGGCCAGCTTGTTCGACGAGGCACGGTTGCGCCCGAAGCTGCTGAAGTACCTGCCGGACAGCTTGCAGATCTGCTGTCAGGACCATGACCTGCCCGGCGGAAAGGTGGTCCTGGTGCATGTGGCCGCGAACCCGGCTGGGTGCGCGTTCTTCCGCGCCGACGGGCAGTATCAACCGCCAGGGAAGTCTGAGTCCAAGGTGGTCTTCCGGGAAGGTGAGGTGTTCTTCCGCTCTGGGACGGAGAGCAAGCGCCTCAATCAGCAGGGCTTGGAGTTGGTCATTGAGCAGCGTGTGCGGCGGGCGCGAGAGCGGTGGTTGGATGATCACGCGAGCGAGTACCGGCGGCTCGCCGATGAACTGAGGGCCGGCATGGCTGGTCAGCGGGTGAGCAGCGGGCCTGCGGTCGAGTTCAATCTGGCCCTCGAATCTGAAGTGCTGGTCGAGGCGACCGTCGAGCTGCTGCGGGCCGGGGACGACATCCCGCTGCGCCGGCTGCTCCACAAGGTTGCACCAGAGGCCAGGTCCCTCTATCGGGCCGGCGATGAGCAGGCGGTGGACGATCTGCTAGACCAAGTGACCCGACTGGCCGCAACGTTCCTAAACCTGGACCGACAGGCGTGGTTGCACCGAACCACGGATTCGTTGGTCGCCATCTACGACATGGCCTTCGAAGGTAAAGCAGAGATCATTAACGAGCCGCCGCAGCGAGCGGCGGCACTCTGGCTGAAAATCATCGAACGGGTCGAGGCGCTCGGCGCCTTGGCCGTCCGGCGCGAAGCCTGGGCCGCTGTGCGGGATCTGGCATCCCGAAAGCCGGTCGGCATGCACCATATGTACGCGAGTTGGCTTCGGCACGCCACGACCATGGCGAATCGGGCCGGGATCGTCCCATCGAGCGGTGGTGTCGATACCGAGGTCTCCATGATCAGTTGCGCTCGGGACACCATCCGGCGCTTGGCGGAGTTGCGGCCGGATCTCGAAGCGGACGATGAGCGGATCTTGACCAGCCTGAACCAGTTCGACTTCCTGGCATGCGTCGTAGCGCTGGCGGCAACGAACAACGATGGGCCGGGCGGGGTCTACTACCCCCACTTCGCCAAGTTCTACGGTTCTCGAACGCGGCCGATCGCCGAGCGGCTGATCGCCGACCAAGCGCTACGCCAACAGGTGTACCCCGGCGATGACCGGCAGCTTGCGGAGGCGCTTCGCCAGATCGACGGTACGGCCCGGCAAGTCGGATTCCGCTACGACGGCTGGGAGGGATACAGCCTTCCCGTCCGTCAGTTCGTAGACGCGAACCTGACTGGCTAATAGCACCCCGCGGGCGAACGGGCCTGACCACGCGAAGGCGCGGGTGACGCACAAGGTGGGTCTGCGGGTGGCATCAGGGCGGTGACAGTTATCCGGTCACGGCGAGGAACCTCTCGACCAGACCCGGGCGATGCTGCATGCGTTGCTCGCCGGATCCTGAGGTGCACCCGGACCCACCTCCACGCCGCGTCGCGTCGCGTCGCGTCGATGATCGGAGACACTTTCACCGTGCGAAAGGACCTCGACCAGATCAAAGCGGCGTTCGTCGAAACGCCACTGGCCGGCCTGCCGATCGGGCACGGCCCGTCGGGCACTGTCCTCGTCGGCGACATCGACCCCAATCGCCTGCACGAGTTCTGGCAGGCTGCCGACGCACTGGTGCCGGTCACCGGACGCCGGCCCGTCATGGTCACGGACGACTTCGACGACAGGCTGAGGATCCGGCCCGAGCCCGAGGCGGGTCCGTCGGAGTCGGAGCTGCGCGCGTTCGCCGAGGCGGCCGAGTCTTCCGAACCCTGGCAGGTCTACCGCCACTACAGGGAGGACGACGAGGTCGACGAGGGCGAGGTCGAGTACTACGCGCGTGGCATGGCCGGCGTCGACGTGGACCTGACGGCCCTGGTGTCGGATGTGGCGCTGCCGACTCCGCGCCCGGCGCTGGAGCGGGCGCTGTACGATCGGCTGCTCGCCGACGCCGACCTGTACGCCCGCGTGCTTGGCAGCGTGCGCTTCGTGACCCAGACCGACTACTGGTACACGCCTAACAGCACCCTGCTCATGTTGCTGCCCACCAGCGACGTCCGCAGCTCGGGGTACTGGGTGGACTTCTTCGGTGCGCTCACCCGGGAGGACCAGTGGACGCTCGCCGAGGTGTTGGCGCAGTGGCGTCACCGGTGGGACGCCCGCCTGGTCGCGTCCTGGGGCACCATGCTGCAGTTCCAGGTGGGTCGTCGCCCGGCGCCGGGTGACGAGGCGTGGACCGCGGCCGGTCAGCTCAAGGCGCTCGCCCCGAACCTCGACCTGAGCCGGTGGGAGGTCGCCGTCGCCTTGCCCGCCGGTGACGCGTGGTTCGTACACAACCGGCCCTGACAAACGCGATCAAACCGTGACCCGCCGAGCTCGACCCTCGCCTGCGGACCGAGCCGCTCCTTGAGGTCGTGGCCCTAGCTCGGCCGAGCCGCCCCCTCATCGGCTAAAAGCGGAAGCGGACGGTCAGCGATCTCAACGGACCGCCGTGAGGGGCACGAGGACCAGGACGGCAACGCCAAGTGCGGTGGCGCCGACAGCCCACCACCAGAAGAATCCCGAAAGACCGAGGCGATCAGGAGCCCCATGCCGAGGCCGGCCAGCAGGCCGAGTCCGAACAAGGCCCGCGGGGGCAGGGCGAGGTACGGCAGGCGCCGTACCACGAGCACTTCCAGCCAGGTGCCGCCCACCGCCAGCAGTGCCGCGCCGACCCCGTCTACGGCGGATAGTCCATGGCCTTTGCTGATCGGCACGAGTACTCGACCCTCGTCACCAGCGGGAATGAAGAGGATGAACACGCCGGCGACGATGAGCAGAGCGGTGATTGCTCGTCACGCTCCCGTGCTTTCGGCCAGGTCGGACGGCCCCGCGTTCGCTGGCCGCCAGCATTGGTGAGCCGAGTTGCTTGATCGGGACGCGCCGTCGAGCTTCTTCAGACCTGAGCGCCGGAGATCACGTTCGACTTGATTCAGTCGGTGTTGTCGCCGGTATGTGCAAAATCTCTGTATCGCGTGGGGCGCGGACGCCGATTGGTGCGTGGCTATCACCGCTTAGGGCGGCGGGTTCGGTTGGCCAGGTAGAACAGGTAGGCGGCGTTGCGTCGGCGGCCCGCTCTGTCGGCGAAGTATGGGACGAGGCCGCCGGCGGCGCCGAGCGCGCCGGAGGCGATGGCGGGGAGGCCGCCGGCGGCGCCGAGCGCGATGGCTCCGAGTCCTGTGATGGCGGGGGTAATGACTTTCCAGCGGCGTTCGGTGCGGACGGTGCGTTGGAGTTGCCGGCTGGCGTGGGCGAGGTCTTCACCGAGGGCAGTGAGGGCGTCGGCGCCGGTGCCGAGGTCGCGGGCGCCGCGGAGGGCGTTTCGGACCTTCTGGCGGAGGTCTTCGACGGCTTCTTCTTCGGCGGCAGCGCGTGCGAGGGTGGCGGGGTCGGCGGTGGGCAGGATGGGGATGTCGGCCCAGACGGCGGCGTGGATCGGCTGGTCGGGTAGTGCGCCTTTCCGGGCGAGGAGCCGAGCCTGGAACGGTGAGGTGGTGAGGTAGTCGGCGGTGAAGACCTCGCCGGTGATGAGTCGTTCGTTGGCGCGCCGTAGGTGCCAGCCGACGGCCTTATCGAGGTTCTGTTGCTTCCACGGTTCGTAGTCGTGGGCGGGGTCGTACGTACCGAGGATGCGGGATGTAAAGGTGCTTCTGCCGTCGCGGTCTTCGTCGAAGACCGTACGCCGGGAGTAGAGCCACATCTGCGGTGCGCCGAGGTCGTCGATCGCGGTGATGAACATGGTCTCGCGGGCAGTCGGACCTTCGACGATGAGTTGGCTGCGAATCCAGTCGGTGAGGTCGCGGCGTTGCAGGTCGCGTTGGGTCATCGCGTTGGCGGCGTCGACCCGCGCGGCGATGCCGAGTGCTTCGGGGACGGGGACGATGACGCCGGCTTCGATGAGCGGGCGAAGGCGGCGCTGTTCGGCGATGGCGTCGTGGATCGCGTCGTCGTCTCGGCCGGCGATGAGGGCGGCGAAGACGCGGTCGGGGACGCAGACATGATCGGCGAACAGGAGCGTCTGGCCGAGGAGGCGGCCGGCGTCGACCTCGTCGTTCCACAGGATGGTCGGCCGGTGGTCGGGCTGAAGGTTGAGGTCGGTCAGGGCTCGAGCAACGGCGACGGCGATACCGGCGGCACCGTCGGTGAGGGCGGCGCGGTCGTGTTCGGTGTGGTCGAAGACCTCGAAGCGGTGTTTGCCGAGGACCGGCAACGGTTGTGTGCTGAGCCTGGGCACGTCGAGGAGGGCCTGGACGGCCGGATCGACGTCGATCGGGCGGGTCTGGGGTCGACCGATCGGCAGGACGAAGGGGACGCCAGTGCTCGGTTGGCGCAGGGCGTTGCGGGCCATGACGATGGTCGGTGACAGCCAGACGCGGTCTTCGTCGTCAGGGTGGCCGATCAGCTGACCTGGTGTGGACGGTGGGTGGTGCCGTCCGTGGCAGGCCTTGTATTTGCGCGGTTCACCGCACCAGCACCGGTCGTTGCGGCCGAAGTTCGCCAACGGATCCATCGCGGTTCAGTGTGGCATCTGCGGTCAAGTTCCCCGGGTTAACCGAACATTCTTGGGCGTCGCTGCGCCTCCTGCACCGCGGCCCGCCTATCGCCGCCCTCGTTGAAGTGCGGCTCGGACGGCGGCGGCTTCGGACCGCAATAGTGCCGGGACAAGTCGCGGCGACCGGACCGCCGTGCCGATTGTGCTGCGGACAGCGTCCATGATCGTCCACGCAGGTCTCGGCATCGTCGGGTCGCTGCGGATGTCGAGCAACGTCGACGGCTGCCACAGCAGGTGGACGAACAGCGAACATGCCCGCAGCGCAAGGGCCGCCGTGGACGGGCTGGGCTCGTTGAGAATGAAGCCGTGGGCGACGTCATGGCGCAGGTTCTGGCCCGTCGGCCCGAGGAGAAGCGTTCGGATGAACCGGTCCCAGTCTGGGTCGAAGTCGCGGCGAGCCAAGATATCGAGCAGCTGGTCAAGCCCGACGTACTTGCCTTGGGCATTGGTCCGGGCCACGGTGTACGCCGGCTCGTCGAGCAGCAACACCAATGCGCGCGCCCCGGCCTCGACCCGGACGGACGCTGTGTGCAGGCTGCCCTCGTAGTCCCCTGACCAGTAGCGATGAAAGCTGCGGGCCAGAGCGGTCGCCAAGGCGACGTTGCCTGTTCCGTTCCCGGCCAGAAACATGGCGAGTTCGGTGACGGGCGGCACGCCATGCAGTCCGACGATGCGGTCTAGCGCGGCCGAGAGCAGTTCGCCGGACAGCGTCATGCGCATCATCTCTGTGCGCGACAATTCGTAGGCGTCCCTGTCCTCCTCGGTTTCTGGACGCCATCGGGGCATGTTGTCGGCACCGATCAGCACAACGGAGGCCAACCGGCGAACGACGCTAAGCGAAGCGATGTGGCGGGATGTTCGCTCGTTGGAGGCTAGATCGCCAGATGGCGCCGGCGTCGCGAGCCAGTTCGACATGGACTCGCGCCAGTCGGCACCGTCGCTGGCACGCCGAACTTCGGCGTCAATGATCGGACCCGGGATGGTTATCTGGGTAGAAATGCTTCGCAGGCCATGGTCGAACCTTGCCACGCGTTGCATCTCTCGCACGGCTTCATCCCGCAGGTCGTCCAGGTGGAAGGTCCGCGCGAGTCGCGCCGCCTCCTCTAGGAACCCCATGGCCACCATGGGTTCCCGCCCCACGGCAAGGTCGAGCCGCGTCTTCACCCGCAGCCTGTGTGCAGCCTCGCGACGGGAGGGGTCAACGAGGATGAGCAGATCCATGAGCTGATCCACGACATGGTCAAGATCGGCGTGGTGGGCAGCCTCTTCCTCAATCAGGGACAACAGTTGCGCGGTCTCCGCCGGATCAAGAAGGCCACGGTTTGCTGCAAGAAGTGCCAGTGTCGACAGGGCTGAACCGACCTGTGGTCGCTTCGAGCGTACTCGGGCACCTGCAAAGTTCAGCGCCACGGCCACCGCCCGCTTGGTGATCGCCGGTCCGGTGGCGGCAGCAGCCGCGATACGCGTAAGCGACAGGGCGCGGCCCAAGGAGAGCGTCAACCCGCGGTCGAGCCACCTCGCCTCAACGTCGTCATCGCCAGACCGTCGGATCACGGTCGACGGTGCCATCGCATGGTCCAGGTACGCAGCAACCGCCGCAGCGGCGCGGTCAGGTGTGCCCGTCCCACCGCGCAACACCAACATGTCCAAAAGCCTGGCCCGAGCAGCCGGATGCGTGACCTTGCCAGCAAGCCTCTCCCACGCCTCCGCTTCGGCGTCAGCTACAGAGCGGAGACGGGGTGGTGGCAACGCTTCCGTGTGGAAACCGGTCTTCCACCGCAGTTCCACCAATCGGCGCCCGGCCTTGGTTTCCTCGGTAAGGAAGAATCCCAGCGCACGAAGGACGGGTTGCGTCGGGGCCGAGTCAGGGTCGATGCCGGTTCCACGGGCGAGCGTGTAAAACCGGTCCGGCAGCCTTGTCCAAGCCGTCGCCGTGGCGAAGGCAAGATCAACGAGGTGGGCCAGATCGTCCTCGGTGGGCGGGCGAAGCACTGGCTCACTGTCGGGAGCATCCGCGTCTGAGGGTGAAGCATCGCCGTCGGCAGTGTTCAACTCACCGCCGTCCGCCGAGCCGGTCAACTCTTCGACGTCTTCCTCGTTCGCCGGATCGCTTACCGCAGTCACCAGAACATGATCCCGGAATGCAAGAGAGCCCGTCAAAGACAATTCGCCTCAGCCGTTCCTGCGGGTTGAGCCTCGGCTGCAGAAGCCAGTATTACCTGGACATCTACGCGCTCACGCAGGCCTCCATGGGCCCACGATTGATCGAGTGCGCCCTATCCACGTCGCACCCCTACCACCCGGCCTTCCGAACGGCATGCCCAGCGCTTGCTATAGTCGCGCTCATCAGCTCGAGCGTGCTTCGCCGCCCCCGTGAGATGAGCACCACGGACTAACCCGAATTGGGGATAGTCGTGCCTGCTCTCGTTCCCGCGCTCCTCCTGCTTGCCGCGGTCGTCGCGCCCGTCGGAGCCTTCTTGGTGATCGCCTTGGTCTCTCTGCGCGGCACCTGTCCAGCCGACCGACCAGTGATCCTGCGCGAACTAGCCGCGATGCTCGCTTGGCGGAGCGGGCAAGCGCCAGCAAGCCGACAGAGTCGGCGGGCCAGCCGGTAACTAGGCGACTCCGCTCTAAACGATACGGGGGCTGCCGTCTCACGTCAGAACGAGCGATCCTCAGCGGCGGAAGGGCCGACGGCCGTCTCGTGGCGATGCGTTTTGGAAGGGCCGGAACCACGCTCCGGGCCGGTAGTCGCCCATTCCCATGAACCGGTTGTAGTCGCTGTCGGGGTCCTCCACCCCGTCGAGGTGCAGGTCGAACAGGCGGAGGATGTCGGTGTCCTGCAGCAGCACCTCGCTTGTCATGTCCCAGTCGTAGTCGTTCGGATGTTCCGGCAGCTGGGCCAACTCGTCGGCCTCGAAACCCCAGCCGTCCTCCTGCGCGGCACGGGCGGCGCGCATCATCAGGTGGAAGGCCATTTCTTCTCCGGGGCAGGTCGGCTGGGGCCAGTTGCCAGCTTCGAGGTCTGCGGTGAGGTCGTCGAAGGCCCGTGCGGCCTGCCGACGCCAGACGGCGTCCTGCCGCCAGGTGATGCGGGGGTAGTCGGCGAAGAGCGACCATTCGTTCTCGTCGACGATCGGGGCGTCGCCGTGTTCGGTGACGTCGCCGTAGGCGTCGTCGGCGAGCACCTGGGTGACCGTCCATAGCACCGCCGCCGTCCTCGGCGTCAGTTGGAAGCCTGAACAGGCGTTGCAATCGTCCCCGCCGCACACGCATAGCCGGAAGAGTTCAGCGAAGTCCGGCCTGTCGACCGCCGGCTCGCCACCTGCCTCGCTCACGGTGTGACTCGACGCGACAACCATGACCCCTGGGGTGTCGGGAATCGTGTCTTCAGGGTTGGCGATCCAGGCGATCGCGCCGGCGGGATCGCCCGTGACGTCTTGGCGTGCTTCGGCGCGGACGTCCACGAGGCTCTGGCCCGGCTCCACATGGAACTGGGCGGCGGATACCTGCTCGAGGACTGCCCGTTCGAGGGCCGCCTCATCGGTGACCTCGACGATCACTTCGGCGGTCACCGTAATCCGTCGCCGTTCCTGACCCATGGTCCGGAGCATAGACCTGAAGCCAAGCCGCGTCCGTCGCCTGCTTCGGCGAGCCCGCCGATCACCGCGGGGCTCCTCAGGCGCCCGGCTCCGATCGGTGGGCCTGGCTCGACGAATGGTGTCCTAGCTGAACCTGTTTCTGCGGCACCGTGACCCGGATGGGTGGCCATCTTGCCAGTTGGCTGCGCTATCGTCTTCGAACCTTGAAATCTCTGAACGGGGATAAGTTTGTTTACCACGCGCATCAGCGCTCTCGTGGCATGCTCTGCACTCGCTCTCGCTCTCGCTGCCTGCGGCGAGGGTGACAAGGTTGAACAGGCCACCTCGACGGAGGTTGGTAGCGGCACCGCAACCGAGACCGAGGAGAAGCCTGGCGGCTCGCTGCTCGAGACCGGCTTCGGTCAGAGCGACACCTACGTGTCGCTCATTGCCATCGTTGAGAACACCTCCGACAAGGTCGGGCAGACCGTAACGGTCCAGTTCAACGTCAAGGACGCCAACGACGACTTGCTCGTGAGCGAATCGCAGGTCGAGCACTTCTCGCGCGTCGGACAGAACTTTCCGGTTCAGACGCAGGCGGAGCTACCCAAGGGCAAAAAGGCGGCCAAGGTCGAGGTGACGCTGCTCATCGAGGACAACGGGGCCTTTTCCCCCGAACCTTTCCCAGAGATCAAGACTGGCCGTGTCACCGTCGTAAAGTCGGAGTACGGCGACGGATTCAGCGCCAAGGTCGAGGTGACCAACCCCCAGACTGAGCCGCTCAAAAGCCCCAAAGTAGACGTCGTCTGCTACGACACCGCAAAGAAGATCATCGGAGGGTCCTTCACCTACCCTGAGCTGATCCCGCCCTCGGGCAAGGCCATTGCTGAGGTTGACCTGCTCGTCACCGGCAAGCCGGCATCCTGCGTCGCATTCGCGTCGCCCGGCCCGCTAGAGGACTGACAACACGTGCAAACGGCTCCGCCTCCGCTGGAGGACGGGGCCGTTTGTCACATCGCGCCATCGTTCCCACAGCGGTGCGGCTTGCCGTACGGCTCGGCCGCGACAGGCCCATGTGGTTGCGTTTACGCAGATGGCCCCTGAAGCTAGAGTCGCTACGTAGTGGCAGGCTCAGCCGCCGACCGCTCGATCAGCAGCAGATTCGCCGACCCGACCTGGTCCTAGTTGCCCTCGTTCTAGCGCGCATCGGATCGTCGGGCCGGCGGATTGAAGGACGAGCTTCCGCCATCCATAATGAGAGAGCCATGCGCCTAGCCGACTTCACTCCGATAGCAGAGCGTTGCCGCGAAAGGGGTTCCGGGTTCGGAGCCTTCCGAGAGCACGCCCGCGTTCTCCGACTTCAGTGGCCAGACGATGTGCTAGAGCAATGGCTGTACGACCATTCAGGTTATGGTGCATTCCTCGAGGACTACGGCGATGTTGACCTATTGCGGATAACTTGGAACGTTGAGGCCATCCCAACGGCGAAATTCATCGAGATGCCGACAGGACGCTCTGATGGCGACTGCATCGACGAGTACGCACAGAACCCCGGCCACTGGATCAGGGCCCGCCAGCATGGGGTCCACATCGGCGTCTCCCTCTGCTGGGAAACTCATGGCACCTGGAAGCGCTGGCCGATACTAATAGATCAGTCCCTTCTGGGACACCCAGCGGCGGGATTACAAGTCGTAGAGGGAAGAACACGGGTAGGTATTCTCAGAGGCCGCTGTCGCGAAGGCGCCCTGGTGGCCCAACGTCATCTGGCGTGGGTCGGCCGGCCCATCAAGGAGAAGCCAGCCCAAAGCTGATTCCGCGATCAGGGTTTAGGCAGCGAGGCCTTCAGACGCATACACCTACTCCCTCCTATTCAGCCTGACGAGCCTGGACCTCGATAACGTGTCCAGTCCGGCGTACCGGCCGGATCGCCTGGGCTTTAGTTCCGGTTGGCCGGCGGGCACGGCGATTTGGCGACCGGCGTTGCGGATCGGACTGGCCGACGCAGCGCCAGCGGCGGATATCGGGCCGGATCGATAGCCGCCGCACCACTGTCCATCGGGACGTAATAGCCGGTTCTACCGCGGACCGACGATCCGGCGGAACAGCGCGATTGCGGTGCCGGTGGCGGCGCCGCCGACGAGCACGGCCGCCGGGACCGGATCGCCGGCAAACTGTAGTAGTTCGAGGTTGAGTCGGCGTGTGATGGGAGCGTCGGGCTCGGGCTTGATGTCGGCATCGTCAGCCTGACCAGCTCGAACAATGAGTGGGGTGGCTGATCGGGCGGATGATGCAGGCGTTGTTCAGGCGGCCGATCTCGTTCGCGGTCAGCCTGATCAAGCCGCTACCGGTGAGGAATTCGGTCTTGTCGGTCGCGGTGCGTCGGCGGCGCAGATCGAGCTGTACAGTTAGCTATTCAAGACCGGCGACTGAGCGCAGCGCTTCGCCATCTCTTACGATAATCTCGCGGTAGCCTGTGGCGACGATACCGTCCGCGCGGAGTCCTCCCAGTGCCTTTTGAAGGCTGATCTCCGCAGCACCACAAAGGGTTGCGAGCTCGTTTTGGGTTAGGCGAATGTCGATAATCACGCCACGAGGGTCTCGTTGCCCGTAAGCGACTGCCAGTTCCCACAACACTCGCGCTAGACGCACTCGCACTGGATAGGAGGTGAAGTCGATTCGGCGCCGGTTTGCCCAACGAAGGCGGTCTGCCACGATCCCAGCAACCTCCAGAGCGGCTTCAGGGTTATCGCGGAGGAAGGATCGGAATGCGTTCCGGTGAACGATGCGGATGGTCGACGGACGGCAGGCAGTGACCGTCGCCGTCCTGGGGGTGCCATTTAGTGCGGAGATCTCTCCAACGATGTCGCCGGAAACGCGGATCGCCAGTAGGGCGTCTCGGCCGTCCGACAGCGAAACTGTGACCTTGACGAGCGCGTCGTCGAGCAGGATCACGTGGGACTCCAGTGCACCCTCACGGAGGAGCACTTGGGCCTCTTTCACCGAGCGCTGAACTCCTACCGACAACAGCAGCTGCCGGGTCGATGGCTGGAGTCGGCCAAGCAGTGTCGCGGGTGGCCAGTGCGCCTCCTCCATGTGCACCTCACTTCCCCTATCTAGAGATCATCCTTCACGTTCGGCTTCAAGATCGCTACACTTCGCAGTAGTGATCAGGTAGCTGCACCCGCTACAGCTTCAAGGACCGCCAAGCCACCGGCGAAGCCCAGCGACATCAGGAACCAGGGCATGCACCGCCGGATCCGCAGATGCTTCATCATCGCGATGCGAGCGAGTGTCACTACGAGGTCCCACGCCTCGTCTCTGTGCCGTCGTGCCGTGGCGATCGATGGCCGCTTGCCAAACTCGACGAGATCCGGAAACCCGAATCGGTTCGCACCGCCAGCACCTGTCAAGCGGGGCCGAAGCGACAGCGCGAGCTGACAGGTAGCCACTGTCATGGCTATCACCATGGCGGCCGTGAGGAGCACCGCGAAGCTGACAACGATCGGGATGCTGTGCAGCGTCGTAGGCAGGACCTGTTCTGCAACGGTTGCGGCCACAGCACCCTCGGCCGTCAGCAGCCCCAACGCCTTCGCGTCTGCGTGCCTGATCGAGGCTTGCAGTGAGGTCGCCGTGGCAAGGCCGACATGGAGATCACGCAGCGTGTCGTCGTCGATGCTGCTCATCGTCCGGCTTCGTCTCATGGTTTGAGTCAACTCTCGACCGGGGTGAGGTGAGGGGTAGAAGTACTGGTTGTCGTTGACTCGACTGTGGAGGCAGTTCCTGTATTTGTATGGAGTCTCCGAAACGGCCGGCCGGTAGAGATAAGCCTCGAACGACTCATCGCCCTAGTGAGGAATCGGAAGCATGGCTTACGTAACGGACCCGGACCGGCGTGTCCTGGTCGCCGTGGACATGGAGTCCTACAGCGGTCGGGACAACGTCTTGCAGCACCGAGCGCAGCTGGCCTTCCAGGAGGTCATGACGACGGCATGCGAGGAGTTGGGCTTTGATCGCACCGCCTGGGTGATTCAACAAGGCGGTGACGGTGAACTGGCCATCCTCCCGCCGGGGACCAGCGAGCGGGCGGTCGTCACGCGTCTGACGCCGGTCCTCGATCGGCTGTTGCGTGAGCACAACCGTGGACTCAGTAGTGAGGCACGTATCCGTCTTCGCGTGGGTGTGCACGAAGGTCCGGTTCATCTCGACGGGGCGAACGGTTACCCGAGCGAGGCCGTCGTGACAGTCTGCCGACTGGTTGACTCGCCCCAACTTAAGGCCGCGTTACGGCAGTTTCCGGGCGCCGCGGTCGTGTTGATCGTGTCGGATCGGCTCTACCACGACATCGTCCGTCAGTACCAGGATCTTCGGCCTGAGCACTTCCGTCAGGTGACGGCGCGGCTGCCTGAGAAGAACTTCGAAGCTGTCGCCTGGATCTATGTTCCGGGCGAGAGCATTCCCGCACCTGATGCGATTCCTGCCCCTCCGGGCTTAATCCGAGATCATCCGGACGACGGCAGCGATCCGGAAAGGATCGATCGTAAGGGGCCCGGGCCTCGCCCCCAGCCGACTGGGAGCGGGCAGGTGTTCCAGGACATCCGATCGAGGGGAATTGGTGCGTTCGGCAACGGTAATTCGATCTCCGTGTCAGGTCGCCCGGAGGACCTCGACGCGTGGGGGTCGCCTCGATGACCGACGCGAGTCCGGATGAAGATTCCTCGCCGCCCAGTACATCCTCCGGGGAGGGTGGACTCGACGACGCGACGCAGTTGAAACTGCGAGTAGAACAGCCGGTCGGTCAAGAGGATGAAGCCGCACCAGAGCCGGGCATCGATCCGCAGGAGCACATCACCCCGGGCTCCTTGCGGATGGACCCGCAGGTAGGTGAGGAGCTGTACGGCACGCAGCTCTCAGCCGCCTACTCGCGGATCAATGCCCACGGAGTAAACGCTCTCGGCGACAACAACACGATTCACGTCGTGAACAACGCCGGTGAACCGATGGCAAAACCCGTCATCAGGAACCTGGTGGGAGTACCCGACCTGCTCGCGGTCTACGCCGAGACGGCCGCAGACGGAGAACTCGGGGACAAGCTCGACCACCGGTCTACGGCATGTCTGGCAGGCAGGCCGCACACCGGGCGTTTCAGCACTGCCTGCGTGGCGCTGGCTCGTCGCCACGGCCCGGATCGGGTGCACGAGATCCTGCTTCCGGGAGATGTCGCGCCGGAAGTGCTGAGTCGAGCGGACGACAGCATCGAGGAGGATCACGGGTACGTGCTTCGGCTGCCTGGAAACAGGCACAGCCACGTGATGCGCCTGCTGGCAGATCTCTTTCGACGACGGTCGGCTAGCCTGCTGCTGATCAGGCATGACGACTCGCGTGCGGGTGTTCGGCACAGCGCCGAGGTGCAGCACCAACGCCCCGAGTCACTGGCTGTGTTCCGCGCTCATCTTGGCCATCACCTACGCGACAGGCTGACGTTGACTGCCGAGGAGAGCGCCGAGCTCATCCGCGGGTATCTCCGCCACAGCGGTCTCGTCCAAGCCCTCGAGAGTTCCTACGGACCTCGCGAGGTGGTGCCGATCGCCGAGGCCGTCGGACAAGGTCATCCGGCCGACGAGGGCACGCTGGCCGAGATCATCCAGAGCTCGCAGCCGCGGCGCAGGGCTCGCGCTGCGGAGATTCTGGACTCGGACGCCGGCGGTGCCACAGCGAGCCGGCGACCCCGCCGAGCCGATCAGCACGAGCGGACCTTCCGGATCGCGTACGCCGTCTTCGCCCGGCAGCCACTACATTACGTTTTCGAAGCGGCCGCCATCCTGCTCGAGGAAATCGACGGGCAGGCTAAGCGGCTCGACTGGGGTCGGCTGGCACTGCAGTACCCGGTGTCGGAGTTGCTCGGACCGCTCAAGGTGGACTGGCAGGAGGGCCGCGAAGCCACGCGGTTACGGGGCGGGTCGTCACGATCGGCCTGGCTGCACGACGGCGCTATGCGCGGCGTCATCATCGATGAGGCATGGCATGAGTTCGACAGCACCCGGCCAGCCCTGCTCAAGTGGCTGAACAGCCTGGTATCGGAAGATGAGGAGCCGATGCAGCAAGCCGCCGCCGAGGCGGCCGGTCTGCTAGCGCACCACGATTTCGCGCGCGTCTGCGCCGACCTCATAGACGACTGGGCAGCTTCTCCTAGACCTCGGCTCCGGCAGGCTGCGGCCTGGGCCATGGTCGCGGCAGACATGGGTGGTCAGGTGGGCCATCTTGTCCGTCGGCAGATTCGGGAGTGGGCTGGCGGACATCGGAACTTTCAGAGAGATGCAGCCGCTCGGGTGTACGCCAGTGGGCTGCAACAACCGGACCTCAGTTGGAGCCTGTCCGACCTACGCCGCATCGCCCAAGACCCGATGCAGCAACACATGTACACCGTTGCCGAGGGCGTGTACCAGCTCTACGCCCCACACAGGGCGGCCCAAATCATCTTCGATCTCTCACAGTGGTCGGAGGACCCACAGCTACAGCTGCATGCCGGCGGCGCGCTGCTGAGTCTGGCCACGATACCGGTCGACAACTCCCCAACCGGCGTCCCTGAGCTCTTGGTGAGAGCCGCAGCGCATGAGGTCGACAGCGGCGATCTCGTACGCCTCTGGCAGGTGGCCCTGCTGACAGCCAGCCTGTCCCGAAGAGCGTGGATCACATTCGAACATTGGCTGACCAAGGCTGACGCCGACGAGACCGTGCGTAAGGCGACCGCCGCGTTGGTTACCGACCTGGCCGCCCTACCACCCCTGCGTCGGCGGATGACATTCCACCTCGTCCGGATGGCGCAGTTCGAGAACGGGCTACCGGAGTGGCTCGACGCTGCGATGAGGAAGTGACGACATGACAGATACCGTCAACACGACAGACTCTCCCGGTGCCTGGCGCCGGTTCGGATCGTGGCTGCTGACGCTCTGGCACCGCCTCGCCGCGGCGCTACGCGGGCCGGAGCCCATCCCCACACCACCACCGCCACCACCACCGGGCCGACTGACCGAGCGGCGAGACGCTCAGACACCGATCATCGTGCCCGCGCGCGGCTACGTGTTCACCTTCCACGTCCATGCAACGTTCGTCTGGTCCTCTGAAGGGATACCACGGGAGGCCCTCAGCGGATCCGCACAATACTTCATGCCGTACGCCATCCGCGCGCTGACACGTCTCGCCACCGCCCGAGCCCGCAACATCGTCGCGCACCGAGCGAGAGAACTTGAGGTAGAACTGCAGAGAGACCTCGCCAACAGCGGGGCATGGCGGTACGAGCGAAACGGAGTGCGGGTGACCTGCCAGCCGTACGTCTGGGTGGAACTCGAAGACGGGGTAAAGAAGGCAGTCAAGCCTTACTGGGAGCAGTTGATCAAACTCGACTGCGAGTACGACGTGGACACTAAACGCGCGCAGTACGTCGATCGCCTGAGCCGGCAATGGCTAGAAATCCTCGAGAAGATGGTCGACAACCCTGTTGCCGGCGGCGCGGCAAAGATGGTCAATGAAAATCTCGCCGCCGTCGTACGGGACCTCATCGCCGAGCAGAACGCCACCGCCCAACGATTGGAAGATCTCCTCGGAGAGCAGCTACGCAACGGCGACGCCTACGAGCGTGCCGCCTCATTCGACATTCTCGCCGAGCGGCTGAACGCACACTCACCAAGATCCGCAGAAACGCCGACTTCACGCATGAATGGCTCATCATCGGGGTGACATCTACGTGACCGCTGCCGCAGCGAGGGGTGCCGGCTCGGAGCCGATGCGCACGGGAGGTGGTTGGAAGCCCGTCGGCCCGATGCGAGGTCGGGCGAGTTACGTCGACCCGACCGGCCGCCCGCTGATCTCGGCGACGGCGGCCCGGGCGGACGATGGCCGGCGCGGATGCCGACGGGCATCATCTTGGTGTGGCGGCGGTGGAAGCCTGGTTCCTCGGCGGACCGGTCGACGGACGATTGATGCTGGTGGAGACGACCGCAGCGGGCATCCTCCCGGCGGTGGTGCGGATGCCGCACGCTGGCATGTACGTCGGTTCATCCGAGTCCGCAGCGCCGGTGGTGGGGCATCTGTACGCCCAAAGCGACCGCTGGGATGACGTCCAGGTGTACTCGTACCAGGGAATCGACGAGGCATAGCCGATGGGATCCGACGAACTCCTCGACGCGGAGCAAGTAACCCTTATGTGGCTGAGGCGGGCTCTCGGCGACTTGTACGTGCACGACTGGGCCCTGCTTCGTCACCGAGTCGGCGAGCGAGTGCTCACCGCTCGCCTCGCCCATCACCTTGTGTCGCACGCGGATCCGATGTGGCACGTGGACGCCGAGTACGGCCGACAAGGCACCGATGGGGCCATGAAGGTTCGGGACACGGCCAGGAAAACGCGTATGCAGCCGGACCTTGTCGTCCACCGACGAGGTCTGCGGGGTAGCGAGAACAACCGGCTGCTCGTTGAGGTGAAGCGCCGGTGGCAGCAGCCGGCTGGGAATGCCGATGACATCGACAAGGTGCGTCAGGCCGTGATCGAACATCGATATCAGGTAGCGGCAGCTGTCGGTAAAAGCACGACGGGAAGAGGATTCTCGCCGGTCTGGACAGTGTAAATCCCCTCGCGGAGGCCGCGAAGCGGTACCCGCCGGAAGGCTACGTTGGTGACGTGGACGGAGGCGGTATTCGATGAGGCGGAGCTCGTAGCTCTCGAGGTAGCCGCCCGGCGAGCCGGAGCGGATTTAGGGATCTGTGGGATCGGCCTGGGGGTTACTCATCGCCCGGGTCGCTGCGTGCCTCACTGATGCCGGCGCCGGGCGCGCGTCAGCAGGTACCAGGCTGGGTCCGGTCCTGACGGAGAGGTCGCTCAGGGCCGGAAGGGGCATCATGCTCAACCCGGCGGCGGGGCACTGTCAGCTTGGAGGCTTACTGCATCGCTTGGCGCCAGACCTGTCGGATGTATGGGCCGGCGAGGAAAAACGCCCGCTCCACGTCGTCTGGCCGGCGGTGTAGCCGGGCCGCCCATGCGTGGCAGTGGTGCACGTACTCGGCATAGGTGTGCGGCGACGATCGGATGTCCCACGTTCCCGCGAAGGCCCAGAACGCCCACGCTGTCCACCGGTCCGCGATCAACGGACCATCGCCGCGCTCGTTGTTGTAGCTGGCAAAGTAGGCAAGCTTTGTGCCGAAGGCAGGGCCCAGTCCGCGTAGACCCTGCGGGCCCATCAGCATGTGCCACGTCTGCGCCGGGCGGTCCGCGTTCCCGCGGAGCGAGTCCACGAGCGCGGGTAGGCGCTGTTGTCCGTCCCGGTCCAGGATCCGGCGCGTGCGGTGCCATCCGTACGCCTGCTCGCCGAATCCCCATGCCATCGTTGCCACGAAGAGATCGAGCGGACGTCCGGCGTGGGAGCCCACCTGCTGACGACTGATGGTGGCGCTTATGTCGGTGTGAACGAGGACACGCGCGACCCGCTCGACAGCGTCGGCGACGGCCGGGTCCACTGGTTGGCGCCGCCAGGCGGCGAGCTTCCATCGCACGGCGTGCGCAGGTGTGGGTTCGGGGAACGACTCGATGATTCGTTCCGTAATCGCCAAGGCAGTGATCTCGTCAGGTGCCTCACCGGCTGCCCGGCTGCCCGGCTGCACACGAACTCGGCGAGAGCCGCTCTCCACTCGAACTCTGTCACGGCGGACATTGTCCTCACCTGCACCGATGGCTGCGGTCATACGACAGGACACGATTGGAGCGCTTGTCGAGTCACATCGCTCTCAGGCGGCGGAGCAGTCGCATCAAGGTCGTGGTCGCCCTCTTCCGCGAAGGGTGGGCGGGGTTGTACGTGAGAAATGCATTTTGCCTGGATTGGGTTCCCGTCAGATGCCCTCCGGAGATCTATTTGATGCGGGCCATCTCCTCTTCTTCGCAGATTGGCTACTCCGAGTCGGGCGTCGTCGACGATGGCCGGACGACATGTATCGCGTGAGAGGTGCTCGCTGGCCGGAAGGCTGCTCGGCGGCGTCGGTGGAAGTTCCACGGTCGGCGTTCCGGTGCTGCTCCGCCGTGTCGTGCCCACATCGCAGGGCCGGCCTTTCGTAGTGTCTAGCGGCAAGAAGTCCTGTTGGTGGGACCATCGCGACCGGGCAACGGTGGGCTCGCGTACGTATTGCTGTTGGTACGTGAAGGAGAGACCGAATGAAGCAGGGCGCCCCAGAGAGACGCCCTGCCAGCGGTGTCAACTAACCGACAGTCCTAGGGCTGACACAGAACTGGGCTTGGGAACGCCGATCAAGTGAGTCACGTCGGCTCTGAATCTCGCGAAGATCGCGGGTTCGCGAAAGTGAGGAGGAAGGCCCTCCATGTGCTGTCGGGAAATGACAGTGAGGCGCCGGGGTCGGTGGAGTCGAAGATGTCGACACCGCGATCATGGCGCGAGACGGTGACGCAGTGGTCGTTGGCGCACTTGGAGCTGCGTCGTGTCCACAAGGGCACCGAGTACTCGTTCTTCTCCATTCTTCCTCCTGAATTTTCTGACTCGTGCTGGGGGTCGTAGTTATGGGTGGTTGTGCGAATCGGACGAAATCATCTGTCGTTTTCGTAGCTCGTCGGCGTGGAGGATGCCCGCCAGTCGAGCAACCACCCTCACGTTGCGTCTTGCAGGCGATTGCTCTTTGTAAGCAAAGTAGCAGGGCAGTGCCGGGTTCGGCTACGAATGTCATGGTCCATTGGCCCGCGCGGGGCTGGATGGGATGGTCTGCTAGCTTATTGCCACTAGCCATAGCCGGACAGGCGAAAGCAAACTGCTACAGGCAAGTTTCCGCGTTCCTTTTGCCTGTTGCAATTATCGGCGGAAAGGCGTGGACGTGAGGACGGGCGGGCAGGGGCCGACGACTAATCGCAGACGCCTGCGTATGGCGCTGCGCAGCATGAGGCTTCGTCGCAATTACTCGCTTGAGGACGTCCGCAGCCAGATGGAATGGTCGCTGTCCAAGGTCGTACGCATCGAGAGCGGCACGGTGAGCATCTCGGTCAACGACCTCCGGGTGCTGCTGTCCCTCTACGGCGTCAGCGACCCTGACGAGGTCGCCCAGATGATCGACTTGGCGCGGTTGGCGCGCCGACGTCACTGGGCGGCGGAGTACCGGGAGTACGTGTCGGCCTCCTACATGGACTTTCTGGGCTATGAGGACGATGCCACACAGATCAGCCAGTACCATCCTTTCCTGATCCCTGGACTTCTGCAGACTGAGGATTACGCACGGTTGGTGGTCACCGCCGGTCCGCATTACCGCAATGACAGTCAGGCTGCCGAGGCGAGGGTGCGGCTCCGTATGGCTCGGCAGGCTCGGGTGTTTGCGGCCGGTCGGCGGTGCAGGGTGCGTGTCGTGTTGGATGAGCGCGCGCTCAAGCCCGTCCACCGCCCAGACGTGATGCGAAATCAGATCAGAAAGATCGTGGATCTGCTACCTGACCTCGATCTGGTCATCCTCGAGCAGAACACCGCCGCCGAAACCGGCTTCGTCGGTCCGTTTTCCTTTCACGAGTTCGACTCCGACCTTGATCCCGACGTGGTCTACCTCGACAACCAGCCCGACGACGTGGCCCTCGTCGAGGACGCCGACATGGTGGACGGCTACAAGGCCTCGTTCCGCGCGTTGTACGGACAGGCCGTTCCCGGCGACTCCGACACTGCTCGGAAGATCCTCGACCGGCATCACTGACCATCTTGGTCACCGCCCCGCGCATGACGGGGCTTGGGCACAGGGATCACATCCGCCTCACGCCTGACCGCCCTCGGTTCCCTCCCGCCTCCGTCGAAGTCGTCGAGGTGCCACCGGCCGTACACAGGCTGCAGGACGACCTTCACCGACTCACGTCCGGTCGGGTAGGCCAACGCGATCAGCAGCACACCTGCCAGGACTGCCATCCCCATGTCACCCACGGCCGCTCCCGCAGACAACGCCACCGCGGCCAGCACAGCCCGGCTCATGACTTCACTCCGGACCGTCAGTGCCGCCCGCAGCGGGCCGGCCATCGGGGTCGTCGGCGGCGTCACCGCCACCGATAGCCGCATGGACGACACGTCGACGTCGGACACCGGGTCCGTCGTCACATCGCCACCGGTCACCATCATCGAGAACCTCCGTCTACCCTCGCGGTCACCCTCAGACTTGCAGAACGCAAATTCCGATCCGCCTAAGGCAAGTTGCTTATGGCAGGTTAGCCGACGAAGGTGTCTCCGGTTGCGCGCCACGCGGGATGGCGTGTCGTGTCGGCCACCCCGCGCTCCTCAGGGCCCGGCCGCGCCGGACCGGTCGCATCGCGGTAACGGTTGGTGGCCAGAAAAGCAATCCACGGCGGTCGAGGAGTGCTCTGGAGGCGGCGGGCCGCGAGAGCGGGTCGCCTCGGAGAGTCCGCGTTCAGTTGCCCGTGCGGGCGTGGATGACTCGCCGCTCGTAGGAGGCCAGGACCACACGGGGGTCGCTCATGAGCGCGGTGAACCGGTCGATGTCGGCGGAGGTGACGCCGGTCAGGGTGGAGCGACGGTGTGCGGCCATGTCGGCGAGAAGGCGGCATCCGGGTCCGTTACCGGTCCAGGTCTCGGTGGTGATATGCACGCAGTGCTGCACCATCCCGTGGTCCACAAGCAGGGTCTCGATGTCGCTGGTCCACGTTGGCGTTTCGTCGTGGCCGGTGAGTGCGCGGTGGATCTGGTGCAGCATGCGGTCGATCAGGCTCGTGTCCTCATCTGCGGGTGTCCGGTGGATCCGCGGTGGGGTGGCAGTGATGTCGGCCAGGAGCAGCCAGCCGTCGGGCCGTAGCCGGGCGATCATCTGCTCGAGCACGTCGACCGGGTCGCGGAGGGGGCCGTACGGCCAGCGGGCGACGATGTGGTCATAACTGTCCGTCGTGCCGGGCAGGAGGTCCCGGTCGAGGTCGCGCTGCTGGACGTCGATGACGCTGGTCGGGGTGAGGCGGCTTGTGTCGTGGTCGACGGCGGTGACCGACCCGAAACGGCCGACGAGCTGCGCCAGCCGGGCGGTGATCTCACCGGGGCTGGACCCGATCTCCAACACCGACTGGTGGGATCGGATGTCGATCCGATCCAGGTCCGTGCGGATGACCGGGTCGAGCAACAGATGCACGGGCCCAGGACTGGCGGACAGCGACGTGATCGTCATCGGTTCCTCTTCAAGGCTGGATGTGGGTGACGTCGGCGGCATAGGTGCCGGCCGCGCCTGGCCGTGGGTCAGGTGGCGGATTTGACGCGGTCGACGAGCTGCGCGGCGGCTTCGATCGCGTCGCGTTGGTGGGGCAGGAGGGGTTCGGCGGCGTAGCCGGCGACGACGGCGGCGTACGGGTCGGGCAGGTGGGTGGTGGTGCCGGCGAGTTCTTCGAGGAAGGCGAGGGCGCAGTGCGGCACGTACCAGGGGTTGTATCCGCCTTCGTGTGCGGCGACGAGGCGGCCGTCGCAGAGCCGCCCCGCGGCGTCGACGAGGAGGCGGGTCATCTGTCGGTAGGTGTCGGCGGTGAGCATCTGTCGGGCGAGGGGGTCGAAGACGTTGGCGTCGAATCCGGCCGCGAGCAGGATCAGGTCGGGGGCGAAGCGGTCGAGGGCGGGCAGGACGACCTGGTGCATGGCGTGGAGGTAGCCGGCGTGGCCGGTGCCGGCCGGTAGCGGCACGTTGAGGGCGTACCCGGCCCCCGGGCCGGCGCCGTTCTCGCGGACGTGGCCGGAGTTGGGTGGGAAGCAATTCGCTTGGTGTATGGAGATGGTGAGGACGGTCGGGTCGGCGTAGAAGATGGCTTGCGTGCCGTTGCCGTGGTGGACGTCGACATCGACGATCGCGATGCGGGGCAGACCGAGTTGTGCCTGGGCGTGGCGGGCGGCGACGGCGATGGTGTTGAACAGGCAGAAGCCCATTGCGTGGTCGGCGGTGGCGTGGTGGCCCGGCGGCCGGGTCAGGGCGTAGCCGTTGGTGACCTCGCCTTCGGCGACGCGGGTGACGAGTTCGGTCAGGCCGCCGGCGGCGAGTCGGGCGATGCGGTAGCTGCCCCGGCCCACCGGGGAGTAGCCGTCGCCGGCGTCTCCTCCCCCGCGCTGGTCGCTCTGGTCTTTGATGTGCTGTACGTGGTCGCTGGTGTGCACGCGCAGGAGTTCGGTCATGGTGGCCTCGCGGGGCTCGATGGCGACGAGGTCGCGGAGCAGACCGCTGGCGTGGATCAGGTCGTGGATGCGGCGTGTGGTGTCGGCGTTACCGACGTGGGCGCCGGGTGGGATGCCCGCGGACGGATCTGGGGGCAGGAGGCCGTCGCTGGTGCCGGTGTCGTGCCACAGGTAGTGCGGGTGGAAGACGTAGCCGGTGGGCATGGGGTGTCGCCTCCGTGAACGGGTGCCAGGTTCAGGGCGCGGTGGTGAACGTGGGGTGTGGTGTGCGGGGGTGGGGGATCGGTGCCTGGATGGCGGCGGCCAGGTCGGCGGCGAGGGCGTCGATCTGGCCGCGGGTGATGCCGGGCATGCAGATGAGGTGGCTCAGGGGCCCGTCGGTGGCCAGCAGCCATTTGGCGCGTACCGGCTCGGGTGGGGTGGGTAGGACGACGGTGAAGGCGTGGGGCCAGCGGCGGGCTGTCCAGCCGGTCGCGCGGATCTGCTCGACGGCGTATGCGGCGATGCTGCGGGCGTGGCTGGCCCGCCAGCGGTGGCCTTCGCGGCCGTGTGCGGCGATGGCGTGCCACAGCAGGGCGGCGGCCAGGCCGCAGCGGGAGCCGGTGATGGTGGTGTCGACGCTGGCGGTGTAGGCGATCTGCTGGCGGGCCGGTGTGCGGGCGCTGTCGCGGATGAGGACGACCCCGCAGGGGGTGGGCACGCCGAAGAACTTGTGTCCGCTGATGGCGATGCTGCTGATGCCGCTGGCGTCGTCGAGGCGGAGCTGTCCGTCGAGGGCGAGGGGGATGCCGGACAGGGCGGCGTCGACGTGCAGGTGCCCGGTCATGCTGTAGTCGGTGAGGATCGCGTGAACACGGGTGGTGTCGTCGACGGCTTCGGTCATGGTGGTGCCGGCCGTGGCGACCACGATCGCGGGCCAGCGCCGGCGTTTGCGGATCTGCGCGGCGAGGTCGTCGTAGTCCATGTCCCCGTCCGGGTGCGCCCGCACGACGACGGTGGAGGCGCCGAGCATGTTCACGATCTTGGGGATGGAGTAGTGGGCGGCGGTGGAGTAGTAGATGCGGGCGGTCGGCCACCTGCGGTAGGCGGCGTGCAGGGCGGACAGGTTGCCTTCGGTGCCGCCGGTGGTGACGTAGCCCCACCGGTCGTCGACGGGCATGCCGAGCAGGTCGGCGACCCAGGTGATCACGGCTTGTTCCAGCACCCGTGTGTGCGCCACCCCGCCGGTGGTGGCGGGGTCGCCGATGTTGTTCCACAGCCGGGCGGCGAGGCGGGTGATGACCGGGGTGTGGTCGAGGTCGACCGCGCCGGGGTAGCCGATGCTCGTCGCCGCGGCGGCATCGGCGGTGTGGATGAGGTGGTCGAGTACGGCGTTGACGTCGATGTCGTCGCGGGTGAGGTCCGCGGCGGCGGCCAGATCGAGGGTCACGCTGCCGGCTCCCCGCCCAGGTGCGCCCGGAGGATGTCGTGCAGGGCGGCGAGACGCCGCCACACCTCGCGGATCGCGGAGTCGCCCTGGTCGGTGAGGGTGGCGTTCGGGTTGTGCCAGAGCGGGTTCCAGGTGGGGTCGAGGGGTTTGCTGGAGCGCACGCCGTCGCCGGTGCGGCGGGCGTGGGGGTCGCGGTCGACCTTGATGGCGGTGTCGTCGGTCAGCAGCACGTAGCACTGGCCCTTGAGGTCGAAGGCCGACCTGCTGTAGGCGGTGCCGGACGGGCTGCGCAGGGCGTGGGCGAGCTGATGCCAGGAGCCGTCGGCGGAGTCCAGCGTGCTCACCCCCACCCCGGCGTAGGTCGCGTCGGGTGGGAGGGTCATGTCGCCGCCGTTGACCATCGACCGTTGCGGCCCCAGGGGATGCCACGGCTGACCGGCGGCCGCCGCAGAGGCGATGTTGGTCCGGGCGATGCCGGCCAGGTCGGTCAGCAGCGCCGGGAGATGCTGCGACTCGGGTGCGGACAGGAACAGCCGGACGGCGGTGTGCAGCCGGAAACCCTGCGGCTCCGCCGGGGCGTCGGAGGTGAAGAACAGCATCACCGCGTGCGGGCCGAGGGCCTCGCGGGTGCCGTACCGCTCGTCGGCGGCGTGCAGGTGCCCGGCGTTGAGACGTGTGCACCGGTACACCACCTGCTGCCGTAGATCCGCCCACCACCGCTCGTCCCGTCCCGCGGCCTCGTTGCCGGGCTGCCCGGCCGGTGCGGACGGCCCACCAGATGGGGGTGGGGACGCCGGTGGCGTGGGCGCAGGCTCTGACGCGCTCGGGTAAGCGGAGGCAGATCCGTAGTGGGACGGCGTGGCGTAGCCCGGCGCGGGCGGCGGACCGTAGCCGGACGCAGGTCCGTAGCCGGTCGGTGGGCGGTACCCGTCTGGGAGTTGTGGGTCGACGGGCGCCTGGTCGTGCTGCGGGTGCCAGCCGGGATGCAGCGGGTCGACGCGGCCACCGTCGTGGCCGACAGGTCGTTGCGCGTGTGTCATCATCGCGGTCCTCGTCAGATCGAGATGGTGATGGCGTCGGGCACCGCGTTCGCCGCCGGCGTGCCACGGCCGATACCGGCGTAGACCTGCGGCCGGAACTGCCGCAGATGCTCGGCCCACAGCCCACCGGTCACCGCGGCGGCGGCGATGATCAGGGGCAGCAGCAGCGGGACCAGGGACCCGGGTGCGGCGCCGAGGAGGCTGCCCGCGTTGAGGACCATCAGGCCCAGCAGCACCGTCCCGGCGATCAGACCGAGCGTGGGGGCGAGGCGCCACTGCCACACGCTGGCCCGCTCACCGCGTCCAGGACGGGGAGCGGTCAGCGTGGCCAGTGACGCGGCCAGCAGCAGGCTCAGCAGGCCCATCGCTCCCAGCGTGGACAGCCAGGTGAACATCTGCGTGAGCGGGTCGGCGCCGGCGGCGGCGAATCCGGCGACCACCGCCGCGGCGATGCCGGTCTGGGTCAGTGAGCCGCCGCGTGGCGCGCTGATCCGCCTGCCGTTGTCGGCTCCGGCGAGCCTGGCCGGCAGCACCCCCTCGCGGGCCATGGCGAACACGTACCGGGCGATCACGTTGTGGAAGCTGAGCGTCGCGGTGGCGACGCCGAGCAGCAGCGTCACCCCGGCCACGGCCACCGGCCAGGTTCCGAACCAGGCCAGGATCGTCAACGGCAGATCGGCGTCCGTCGCGGCCCGGTCGGCCACGGTGTGCGGGCCGACCGCCACACCCATCGCCCATGCCGCTGCGGCGTACACGCCGCCGAGCACGAGTGCCCCGACGACGGTGGCGCGGCTGACCGCCCGCCGGTCGACGGCCTCTTCGACGAACGAGCCGGGGGCGTCGATGCCCATCAGTGAGGCCACGCAGAACGCCACCGCCCCGCCGATGCCCCCGACCGTCAACCCGGAGGCGTCGAAGCCCTCCCAGGACAGGCCGTCGGCCGCGGCGTGACCGACACCGGCCAGGACGAACAGGGCGACGATCAGCAGCGACACCAGCAGGACGGCGGTCAGGACCCGGGTCGACCGGTGGATCGGCCACCGCCCGAACACCGCGACCGCCGTCAGGGCGATGCCCGCCCACACCCACCACGCCCCGCCGGCCTGGGCGGCGAGGGTCGCGCCGAGCAGCCCGTAGAGGCTGATCTGGATCGCGTTGTAGGCCACCAGCGCGACCATGCCGCCGGCCACTCCCCAGCCGGGCCCGAGACTGCGGGCGAGGATGCCGTAGTAGGCCGCCGGGTGCCCGACCTGACGCGCCATCGCCGTGTACCCGACCGCCAGCAGCCCCACTGCCGCGGCGACCAGCAGGTAGGTCAGGGGCAGCGCGCTCATCCCGGTGGTCGCGTAGATCGCCGGGATACCGCCGATCAGCACGACCAGCGGCGCTGACGCCTGCGATCCGAAGACCCACAACCCGAACGGCGTCACCGTTTTGCGTTCCAGCGCCACCTGCACGCCCGCCGTCACCGCACCTCACCCCGCTGCGAAGAGTCGGGGCATGACGAGTTGCGGCAGCCGTCGACCGGATGGGTGATCACGGCGCAGGCCGGGGTCGCCACCACGTACACCGCTGCCGGCCGCACCGGGCCGCTACGCCAGAAGCGGTGGTCGCGGGCCAGGGCCCGGTCGGCCTGGTGCCGGTCGGTGGTGGACCCGAACAGGTCGTGGCTGCCGTTGCGCCACACCCGCCGGATCGCGTAACCCCACCCGCCCTCGACCGGAGGGCTGGCAGGTGTGGGGGCTCGTGTCGCCACCAACCGGGTGCGGGTTGTCGATCGACGTGACGGGCGGTGACGGGTCCGAACGCATGACACGGAGAAGGCTCCTTCGTCGTCGAGACGGTGTGACAGGGGGCCGGGTGCTGCCCCGGGTCTCACGAGTGGGCCGACGGTTGCCGCCGTCGGGTGAGACCCGGGGCGCTCGGGGTGCCGGCGCGGACACCGGACTGGGCGAGTCCGCGTCCCACCCCGCCGGAACCCGGCCGCGGCCGGGTTCGTCCGGTCGGCGGACGGGTCAGACGGGACTCGCACCTGTGCCTCCCACGAGCGGGTGACGCGAGCGTCCGGCTCGCCTCACCTGGCTGCGACCCCCGCGACCGGCTCGACGGGATGTCGGGTCACCTGCCGTACCGGGGTTGTGCGGATGCCGCAGCGGTCGATGTCGTGGGATCAGTTATGGCCAGACGGTGCACTGTCGACCACTGTCGACGCAAAGAATCGACATCCGCACCGCCCCCGAGGGCGGTCGCGACGACGCTCAGCCGGCGTCCGGCTGATCCCTGTCACGCCGGTCGGGCCGCCTTTCGACCCGGGTCGCGGGTGCGGGGGTGAGTCGGGCCGCGGGCGTGACGGGCGTCGGCGTGTCGGATTTCGGTGTCGAGGGTGGTCGACACGAGCAGACGACCCGTCTCCTGAACGAAAAGTCCGACACGGGCACGCCAGGCGGCGCCACGTCTGCGGCCCGCGGACGCTGGGAGGGGTCATGAGGAAACGTCTGGTCGTCGACACCCACGCCAGTTCCTGCTACTTCCGCACCTCCGTCGCCGACGGTGAACGCAAGGCGCTGGTGCAGATCACCGAGCGGTGCAACCTGCACTGCGCGCACTGCTTCGTCTCCTCCACCGACACCGGAGTCGACATCGCGCTCGAGGACATGGTCGAGGTGGTCCTGCCGAGGCTGCGGCGGGCCCGGGTGACCCGGCTGACGATGACCGGCGGGGAACCGTTCGCGCATCCGCACCTGGTGCAGATGTGCGCCGCGGCGGCGCGGATGGACCTGCCCGTGAAGATCTGCACGAACGCGACCCAGACCAGCGACGCGCAGATCGCCGCGCTCGCCGAGTTGGGCACCGTGCGGGTCAATGTCAGCTTCGACGGGTTCCGTCCTGCCTCGCACGGCCGGTTCCGGGGAAACCGGGACTCCTTCGCGGTCACCGTCGACACGACCCGCAGGTTCGCCGACGCCGGGCTGCTGCACGGGATCCTGTCGACACCCAACGTGCTGACCCGCCCGGAAGAGTTCACGCAGCTGTGCGCGTTCGCCGCCGACCTGGGCGCGCAGTACGTGCTCATGAACCCGCTGTCGAGCTTCGGCCGAGGAATCAAGTCCCACGGCCGGCTCGCCGCACCGGAGCAGACGATGCGGGCGATCACGGCAGCGACCGCGCCGCTGGCCGATCGGGTCGAGCTGGTGCCGATCCGGTTCCCCAACGACGAGCGGCCGTTGTCCGGCTGCGACGCCGGCACCCTGATCTACGTGTTCGCCAACGGTGACACCGCCGTGTGTCCCTATCTGGTCTTCGCCGCCCGGACACCGCAGTCACGGCACAGCGACCGCGAGTTCCTCGTCGGCAACATCTTCGACGGCGAGATCGCCGACGTCCTCGAGGCGTACCGGTTCCACGACCGCTACCAGGTCGGCGCCGATGCGACCTGCGGCGCGTGCGCGTTGACCAGCTCCTGCGGCAAGGGCTGCCCCGCGGCGGTGGTCGCCGCTGGGCAGCGCATCGGCGCGCCGGACGCCGAGCAGTGCCCACCCGACGCGGTCCGGTTCCCGCTGCTGCCGACCCCTACCGTTCGGCGGTGACCGGTCATGTTCATCGTGATCGAGGGACCCAACGGCGTCGGGAAAACCACCATCGCGGGCCTGCTGACCGAACGGCTGCGCCACCGCGGCCACCTCGTGCATCTGACATCCGAGCCCACCCGGACCCGACTCGGTGAGCTGCTGCGCCAGGCCGAGGATGTCATCCACGGCCGGGCCCTCGCCCTCGCGATCGCGGCCGACCGCACCCTGCACGTCGAGGACGAGATCATCCCCGCGCTCGACGCCGGCCACATCGTCATCAGCGACCGGTATGTGCAGTCCTCCCTGGTCCTGCAGCGCGTCGACGCGGTCGACCTGCGGGAGATCTGGAGCTACAACCGGTACGTGCTGCAACCCGCCGTCTGCTTCTACCTGGTCGACGACCCGCACACCATCGGCGCCCGCCTCACCGCCCGCCGGCACCTGACCCGCCTGGAGGCCACCGCCATGCCCGAACGGGAGCTGCAGCTCTACGACCAGGCGTTCCAGTTCCTCCGCCGCCAGTCGTGGCACCAAACCACCATCGACTGCCGGGGCCGGAACCCGGACCAGGTCGCCTCCGCGATCCTCGACACGCTGGACCCGCTCCTCGCCCACCGCCGCGCGGCCTGACAGGCTCGCCCCTGTGTTGTCGATCCTGACGCTGAACATCCAGGCCACCTCCCGCCGGCGCGCCGACGCGCTGCTGCGGTGGCTCGCCGACCGGCCCGAGCAGATCCTGCTGCTGACCGAAACCAGCGCCGGCGACGGCAGCGCCTACCTGCTCGACCAGTTCCGTCGCGCCGGCTGCCACGTGCACCACCCACCCCTGCCCGGCGACCGGGGCGCGGCGATGATCAGCCGTATTCTGGTCACCGCCCGCCCGGATCTCACCGCCGGACTCAGCGTCCCCGGACGGGCCGTCGCCGCCACCATCGACACCGATCCGGCGGTCACGGTCCTCGGCGTCTACGTGCCCTCCAGCGACCGCGCCCCCGCCAAGGTCGAACGTAAACGGGCGTTCCTGGCCTCCCTCACCGACACCCTCGACCGGATGACGGCCGACGAGCGGGCCCATCTGGTGCTCGGCGGGGACTACAACGTCATCCCCCGCGACCACCAGCCGCCCTACCCCGGAGTGTGGCGGCCGTTCGAGTACGCCCTGTTCGACGCGCTCACCGCCGCCGGACTCAGCGACGCGCACGCCCACCTGACCCCCGGCGTTCAACAGCACAGCTGGTTCGGGCGGGCCGGCAACGGATACCGCTTCGACTACCTGCACATCGGCGCCGCGCTACGCGACACGATTCGAGGCGGCGGCTACCTGCAGGAGCCGCGCGAGCAGGGTCTCACCGACCACGCCGCGGTCACCGTCGACCTGGACCTGCCCACCGACACCACCAGCATGGCGACGGTGTCGCCGGAGGTTGCGCCGGCCACGCTGTTCTAAACCCTGGCCGTCTGCGCCGCGCGGATCAACGAGTCGTAGGTGTCGCTGGTCCGCTCCAACGGCACCTCCAAGGCGACCGCGAACCGGTGCAGGTCCGCCTGGACCTCCTCGCCGGCCTCACCGGCCGCGACGATGCGCTCGATTTCCAGGAACGAGCCGATGCCGTCCACCTCATCCAGGCACAACGACATCCGGCCGACCGCGGCGGTGCGGCGGGTCTTGCGGATGCGCACCGTCGGGTAGAAACCCAACTGCTGGATCGCCGCGTGCATCTGATCCCGGTCGGCCACCTCCGTCTCGTGCTCCACACACGACTGCTCGTTGGCCACCGGAGTCTTCACCGTCAACAGGTGCCGCCCCCGCTGCGTACGCAGACGCGCGAACGGCACACCAATCTTGGAATGCCCGTACTCCCACCCAACCCGCGCATAAGCCTGATCATCCTGAACAACCGGCGCCGACAGCACCACCCCACGCGCGGCCAGAGCCATCTCCAGAGCGGGAAGGTCAACGACCCGGTACTTGACCTCCACCTCGCAAACGGCCATCACGGTCGAGTCCGCCGCCACGGGCGCGTCGAAGGTCGTCACGTCGTGGCAGCCTACGGTCCGACCGCGGCAGCAGAACGGAGCCACGCCCTGGCACAACAGGCAGCGACGAGCAGTCAGCGGAGGCGAGTTGCTGTAGCCGGCTCACGCAACGGCGTGCCCTGGCCATCCCCAACACCACACGGGCATCCCGCTTCCGAACCTGCCTCGTCATCGCCGCCGTCATCTGACTGCCTCGGTCGGCGCTGGCCGTCCTACGCGCCCGCCTAGGCGGAGCTGACGAACCAGACACCTGAGGTGACATCGATCGGCTCGCCGATCCAGGGCTGCACGATGACGGCGACCTCCGACGTCACCGGCCACACGTCCACGATCCCACCGTCACGCGTCACGGTGACGAGCGCCCGCAGTGGCTCTACGACACCGGGCGGCAGATCCCACGAACGCTCCAGGAAGCCGTCCGCGCCGAACTTCTCCACCACGATCACCGCCACCACGGTCACAACCTAGCGGCGGCCCACCGCTTCATGACCGACAAGACGGAACCGAGCTGCAGCAGGGCCGCAGCGTGGTTCCCGGTCGGTAGCCAGTCGCCGCAGGTGGGCAGGCGGCAGACGTGAACGTCCCCGCTTTGACGGTCTCCGCCCGGCAGGGGAGGCCACGCCATCGATGCGAGCTCTTGCCTCGGCGAGGCAGCTCTCACTCGACATGTGTACGGCTGTTCGCCTTTTCGGGTTATAAGCGGGCCTTTGTGCATTTTTGGGGCCACTGTCGTTGCTTGACTTCTTGCGACTGCCTTCGCTCGGGATGCCGAGCAGGGCTCGCCGGACCGTCCCGCGGTCCGGCGACGATGCGTCCCACGCGTAGAGGAGTGACTCGATCATGCGCCGAGCCACGAGGATGTTCATCACCGCCGGGATCGCCCTGGTGACAGCGGCCGGCGTACCTGCACCGGTGTCGGCCGCTGACGGTAAGCCGCGGGGCGGCGGCAAGCCCTGTCCTGCCGAGCGGGTGCTGGCCCAACCGCCGTTCCCGCCGACGAACGTGAACCTGTTTGCGCCGGAGACCTATGCGCAGGCGCCGCCGATGGTGCCGGCGCCACCGCGACGGATCACCGAGGCGCAGTTACGCGTGCAGTTGGCCAAGGCGCTGCTGCCGAGGGCGAAGCGGCATCCAGGGGTCGTGGCACGAGGTCTGGCGGTCTTCGACGACCGGAAGATCAAGAAGATCATTCCGGACCCGAACCTGCGGGCGGCGTTGGCGTCGCTGGTCGGTGGGCCGTCCGAGGTCAGCGTCGACACGATCCGCTCCGGCCTCTACGCCCGGGTCATCTTCACGGCGCTGCCCCCGACGACGGTCGCGCAGGTCTCACCTAACGCCCAGGGCGAACCGGAGATCCTGTTCAACGAACGGTACCGCTTCGAGAACTTCAGCCTGCTGGGCGTGACGATGGCGCACGAGACCCTGCATCAGGATCCTGCGGTCGGTGGGATGGAGGAGTACATCGCCACGACGCTCCACGCCGGCTACTACGGGCAGGTGCTACTCGAGCAACCGAAGCTGGCCACCGGCGGCACCGAGCTGACCCGACGCACCAACACCCTGCTGATGGCCCTGATGAACACCCGGGACGCGAAGGGCCGGCAGAGCCTGACGGCGAATCGGGGCAACGTGTTCCCCGGCGGGAAGCCCCTAGCCAACTTCCGGTCGATCTACCCCGCCGACCTGGGCCCCGCGACACCCGGGAACCCGGATCTGGACGCCTTCCTCAGTGCGATGACGAAGACCCGGCAGCGCAACGCCAACTTCGACCAGGCCACCGCCGACCTCCTCGACGTCCGGCTGCTCTGGGCGCCGCCCGAGGGCCGGCTACGCGTGGCCAAACTGCTGCAACTCAAACTTCCCAAAGGTTGCCCGCCCTGGCCGCAGCCAAAGGTCCCCACGCAGATACCCGCCGGCGACCAGCCAGCCGAAGCCACAGCCGCCACCTTCGTCGAAAGGCCGGTGGCGAGCAGCCCAACCTCGCCCCTCGCGGCAACCGCGACCGTGCTCTCCCTACTCGCCCTGCTGCGGCTACGACGCCGCCACCGGGCGGTGCCGGGCAAGCCGCGTCGACGTCCCTGATGGGCGCGCGGTCCACGACCCGCCGTGGCGGATTGCTCACGGCGGCGGTGGCCGGCATGGTCACCGCCGCCGCCCTGATGGTCTCGGCGCCCGAAACGCCGCCACCGCCCACCACCGGACTGTCCCAACAGCAGACAGCGACGAGCGCACCGACACCGAGCCCCGTCGACCCGACAGCGGGACCGACCAGGTCCGTGACACCCACCGCAGCCGCCGGCCCGGAACCGACGGCCGTGGCTACCGCCGGCACGGCCGTCACCGCACCGTCCCAGCCGACCCTGCTGGCGGCAGGATCCGTCCGGCTGCCGCGAGGCAGCACGGCCCGCCTCGTCCGCCGGGACATCCGAGCCGACGGCACGCTGCCCGTACCCGACGGGGTCACCGAGGTGACCTGGTGGGGATCGGACCTGCCCGCCGCAAGCGGAGCGGCAGTCCTCGCCGGGCATGTCAACTGGCAGGGCGAAGTCGGACCGTTCGCCGAACTGTGGCAGGCCGAGCACGGCGGCCCCATCGAGGTCACCGACCGGCACGGACGCCTGCGCCGCTACCGGATCACCGAGGTGCACACCGTGGCGAAGAACGACCTGCCCCGCCGCGCCCCGGACCTGTTCGGACAACACGGGCCGCACCGGATCGTGCTGGTCACCTGCGCTGGCCGCTGGATAGGCGGGCCACTCGGTTTCGAGGCCAACCGCATCGTCGTCGGCCAACCGGACTGACCACACGTGCTCCTCCCACCAGCCGGAGCACTCTCGCCATCGGCACGGGAACACCCAGACGTGCTACCCCGGCCCTTACCTGGCCGTCGGACCTGCATGGGGCCCGTACCGCGTCGAGGTCAGTAATGTGCCGTCGGTAGGCGCTACGCCGCCTTCGGACGGTTGCGGCGTGGCACGAGCTTGGTCGTCGCCTGGGCGGTAGTCCTCTTCAACTCCGCGAGGACGGAGGTATAGATATCGGCGGTCATCGTGTACGAGGAGTGGCCGAGGGTGTCCTGGATTTCCTTGATGCTGGCCCCGGCCGCGAGCATCAGGGTCGCGGCGATGTGCCGCATGTCGTGGAACCGGACCGGGGGCAGGCCGCTTCGGGCGACGAGCCGATCGAAGCGGCCGGCGACCGTCTCCGGGTGCCAGGGCTGGCCGTCACGGCGCCGGACGAAGAAGATGTCGGTGTCGGCCCAGGCGTCGCCGGCAGCAAGCTTCCACCCCGCACGGCGCATCAGGTAGGTGCGCAGGGTTGTCACGGTGTCGTCGCTGAGGTCGACGACCCGGTCCCCGGCCGCCGACTTCACCCCCTTCTCGATCACCTGGTAGCCGACGCTGGTGCGCTGGCTGGTGATGGTGATCGCGGCGGCTGCCAGATCGACGTCGTAGTCGTGCAGACCGCACAGCTCGCCTCGACGCGGGCCGCGGTGGATGGCCAGGTCGAACAGGGGATACAGCTCGGGTTCTTCGGCTTCGGCGATGTCGAGGAACGCGCCCACCTGGGCGGGTGTCCAGACCATCACCGGGCTGGGTCGCTGCCCGGTGTGACGCCACCGGTTGACCGCCGCGTCGGTCCACAACCGAGGCCTCGGTGACTTGCCGGACCGCAGTTCGACGGACTCGGCCGGATTACGGTCGATCAGGCGGTGATGGTAGAGACGGCGCGCATCGTTGAGAGCTTTGCGCAGTGTCGCGAGGATGCGCTGCTGGCTGGCGGCACCGACCGTCCGTTTCCCCTTGACCGTGTCCCGGACCTCCTTCACGGGGCTGGCCTTGGCGGCGGCGATCTCGGCGTTGCGGGACTCGATCGCGGTGAACACCGATTCGATGTGCGCGGCGGTGAGGTCCTGCAGAGCGACCTGCCCCAGATGGGGTGCCCAGTACGCGGTGATGTGGTCCTGGTAGCTGCGCCGGGTCGCCGGTTGCAGCTTCGTCCGCCCCTTGATCCACTCGGCGAGGTACTCACCGACAGTGAGCCGTGTGCCGGTGGGCACGTCGGCGCGGATGCGGCGTGCCACGAGATCGCGCTCGGGCAGCGGATGCTGGGGCGTGACCGTTTGCAGCAGGTCCGCGATCTGCCGGCGTCGAATCTCATCGCGGCCAGCAAGGTCGAGCAGCGCGCGGGCGTGGTCGCGTTCGTCGGCGGCCTTGTCTCGGGTGTCGAAGCCGCCGCGGCGCAGTTGCCGCCGCCTACCGGCAGCGTCGAGGGGAAGTTCAAGCTGGTAGCGCCACGTGCCGTGGTGGGGATTCCACCCGTTGCCCCGGCGCAGCTTGGGGCAACGGGCGCCGAGACGTTTGCCGTCTGTGCGGCAGCTACACAGCTTGGTGATGGATCCGTCTGCCACGAGTTCTCTCCTCGCCGACGCCCGCCGGTAGGCGGGCATCGGATTGTGGGTGTCCGTCGGGTGGTGATCGACGCTCGACACGGCGACGCGATCAAGTTCCGGGTGGGGTCGGGGGTTCGCTGGGTACGCCGAGAGCGGCCAGGATCGCCGCGACGGCGACCCGGTAGCGGGAGCCGACCCGCAACACGGGCACCGGCAGCCGGTCCTCGCGCGCCAACTCGTAGGCGCTGCTACGGGACAGGCCGAAGATCTCGCCGGTGGTGGCGACATCAGTGACCGCGCCGAGTGCGCGGATGCGCTCGATCGTCCAGACGGGCGGGGATGCTGGGGTGTTCTGGAAGGGTGCGCGGTTCGTGCTATCCATGGCGTTTGTCTTTCTACGTTCGGACTCGGCTTCCTACGAGTGGCTGAGGCGTTTGCCGACCTGAGTCGCTACTGTCGCGGTTGCCCCACGCTCTTGCCGGTTGACCAAATTGAGGATCTTGATGGCTCAGTTGACAATGTCTCTCTCGGTGGCATGCCCCGGTCTGGACGTCGCCGGCGTGGCGGCGCTGGCCACTGAGTTGCGACGAGAGATTCTTGGCGCTGACGTCGACGGTGCTGAACCGGTGACGGCTGGCAAGGCTCCGGCTGGCGCCAAGTCCGATGTCTTGGTCGCCATCGGTGTGCTGGCCGTCACGCTGGCACCCACGGCGCTGGAGAGTTTGATGGTTGTCATCGCGTCGTGGCTAAGTCGCCAACCGGACGACGTGGTGATTGAGATCGACGGCAGCCGGTTCCAGGGACGCGTGTCCAAGGAACAGCGCGACAAGCTCGTAACCGCATATCTGCGTCGGGTGGACAGCGCATCGTGACAGAAGCGGTGCGGCGACGCCGAGCGTTGCTGATCGGCTGCGGCACCTTCACCGACTCCTCCCTGGCGCAACTCCGGTCGCCCCGTCGTGATGTCGAGGAGTTGGGCCGGGTCTTGCAGGAAGTTGGGTACAGCCAGGTATCGGCAGAGATCGACTGCGACGCGCGTGCCGCGCAGCGGGCTGTGGAGGCATTTCTTCTGCAGGCCCGCATCGATGATGCAATGAATATTATTTACTTCTCGTCACATGGTCTGCCCGATAGGCAGGGAAAGCTTTACTTCGCTTTTTCCGATACTGAGAAGCAGTATCTGAGTGCGACTGCCGTGGCGGCAGAATGGGTACGTGACCGGATCTACGAGAGCCGTTCGAAGTCTACGGTTGTGCTCGTTGATTGTTGCTTCAGTGGCGGTTTCATTGAGGGAATGCAGGCGCGATCCAGTACCGAGGCCGATGTTGAAGTGCTCGTCCGGGGTTTACCGGAGGGAAGCGGCGTTGCGGTACTGACCAGCTCCGGCGAGCGGGAAATCAGCTTCGAGGACATAGACTCGGCGGTGGTGCGACCGTCTTACTTTACTGAGGCTGTGGTGGCCGGCATCGGGACCGGTGCTGCGGATCTGAATCGCGATAGCAGGATCACGGTTGATGAGTTGTACGAGTACGTCTACCACCACGTGGTCAGCGGGCCGTCGCCACAACGTCCACGCAAGCTCGGGATGGGCGAAGGATCGATGGTCGTGGCCGAAACGACCATCCTCCCTGTGGCCGTCGCGCATGCGGAGCTGCCGGTCGAAGCCTCCGCTCCGGTGCTTCAGGCACGAGGCGTTCTCGGCTATGCGGCGTTTGATGGCCAGTGGGTCGTCATCGGCAAGGACGGAATCGGCCATGTACTCAAGGGTGAACGGCGATTGCACGTCAGCCAACTGGCCGGAGTGGCGTTCAAGCCGGCAACGACCTTCAACTACGGTTACCTGCAGGTGATCCAGAAGGGCGTTCAGCCGATGCCGATCAGCCAATTTGGGCCGAACGCCGGACGGCCGCCGATGGACGACGGTGCTTCGATCTCTTTCGCCAGAGCCGTGAACGATGAGATGCAGCAGATCCGGGAGGCGATTGAGGCGGCCATCGACGGCCCGCAGGGTGGCGTGCGGATACCACTGACCAAGAAGCCTGCTAGGGCGGCGCTCGGTCGTGGCCTGCTCTGGGTCCTGGGCTTCGTGGCGGCGCTTGTTGAAGTGCTCGTGGTGGCCATAACGGTCACAGACAGTTGGGACGATCAAAGTGCCGGGACGGCTATTACGGCGAACCTACTTTCTGGTGTTGCCGTCGTCGCGGCCGGCCGGGTGCTTTACGTCACCCGCCATCGATAAGAGGCTGTCATCCCATCGGGCCCGAGCAATGCGGCCGGATGGTCCACGGCATGGTTATGGCGACCATGCACCTCAGCGGCGAATGCTGGGATGCGTCGGCCGGCTCCATCTCTTCCCATTCCATTGTCCTGGGCGGCGGCGATGCGAAGAGGGCTCTGCCCCGCCACGTCGCCATCATGACCCTGGGTGATGTGGTCACATCAGTTCGGTTCTCGGCTCCGGTGTGCGTTTGCCGAGGACGAGGACGTCCTCGTGGGCGATGAGGTGCATGGGTACTCCGGACGAGCGGGCTTTGCGGACCTGTTGGAGTTGGAAGAACGATGGCCGGGCGATCAGTCGTCCGCCGCGGACGGCGGCGAGCAGGGCGACGCATCGTTCGAGGGGTGTGAAGCCGGCGGCGGTGCCGGCTGCCAGGACTGCTGAGGGTAGGTCGACCAGTTCGCCTCGTTTGCGCCATGGGCGGGCGGTGACCACGACGATTCCGCCGGGGCGTAGGAGGGTGTGGCAGCCGCGCAGGATGTCGGTGAACCCGTCGACCAGGGCGGGTAGGGAGTTGCGGTAGGCGAGGTTGCCTTTGTCGTCGCCGTAGCGGTTGTCGGACTTGGTGACTCCGTCGGTGCCGGGTCGGACGAGGCCGTGCACGGTTGGTCCGTACGGTGGTGAGGTCACGACCAGGGACACCTGGCCTTGCAGGGCGGCGGGGAGCAGGGCCGTGAGGCGGGTGGCGTCGCCGCGGATGACGGAGCCGCGTCCGGTGGCGCCGTGTCGGTGGGCGTGGGTGATGTTGAGGTCGGCGATGTCGGACCAGCGGGATTCGTATTCGACGCCGATGGCGTCTCTGCTGGCGTGGATGGCTTCCACGATGGTGGTGCCGATGCCGCACATCGGGTCGAGGACCAGGTCACCGGGCTGGGTGTAGGAGCGCACGGCGTGGGCGGCGATCGCCGGCAGCATCCGGGCGGGGTGTTTGACCGACTGGGGCACGTATCGGCCGCGCCGTTGAACGGGGCCGGTCGACTGAGCGGTCGCCCACACCGACAGGTCCTGCGGCCAGGCCGCAGTCGTGTCGGTGCCGTCTGGTGTCCCGGCAGGCTGCTGCGGTGTGGGATCAGGCATGCCGATCACCGCCGGGTGGGGTGGTGAAGACGAGCAGGTCGGCGTGGACCTTCACGTGGAGGACGAGCTGCTCGGCGCCGGTGGCTCGGGCCAGGGACAGTAGTTCCTCGTCGGTGGCGTGGTAGGTGAATCGGTCGCCGTCGGTGTCGGCGGTGATCGCGACGATGTGTTGCAGGTATCCGAGTCCGGCGCTGGCGGCGGCGTCGACGACGGGGGTGAAGTCCTCGGGTGTCGCGACCGTCCCGGCGGGGACAGCGACGACGAGGACGAGGCATCCGCCGGGGCGCAGCAGCCGGGTGCAGGCGGCGAGCAGCCAAGCGAGGCGCACGCGGTTGGCGGTGTCGCTGCTGTCATCGAGCGGCCAGGTGGCCACGACGAGGCTGGTGCGCCCTTGAAGATCGTCACCACCGCCGAGTGTGTGGGGTGGGTTGTCGGCGGGCGCCGGGTCACCGTCGGTGAGGTCGTCGCCGAACCACGCTGGCGCGTCATCCGGGCCGTCGGTGTCCGGGTCGTTGGAGGTGTCCGGGTGAGCCGGGGTGGCGGGGCCGATGACCAGCGCCGGGTCGCCGGTGAACCAGGCAGGGTGGTGCCGGCGCCTGCCGCGCCGGCAGGCTGTGCTCAGCAGGTGTGCATCGGTGAGGTCGACGACCGCGTCGTCGGGTCGGCTGTAGGCGGCCACGAGCCGGTAGGCCAGCCGGCGGGAAATGCCATGGTGGTCGTTGCTGCTGCGGGCGGTGCGCCAGACGGTGATCGGCACCGGTGGGTCGCCGGTGATCAGGTCCATGGCAGGGACGTGGGCAGTGCCGCCCGGGTGGGCGGGTTGTGGCGTGGAGTGCTCGCTCATGTGGTGTCGGCTCCGCGCCGCGCCGTGATGCGCTGACGTCTACCAATCGGTGTCTGTCAGCCCCAGCGAACACCTGCCGATCTGACAGGGAGGTCAACCGGCCTGGCAGCACAGGGACGCCGACGGTGACCGTGTCGCGGTGGCGGCGGTGTCCGGCTGGCCACTGTCCGGTTTGACCTCGGCGGGTGCGACGTGGACCTCGGCGTCGGACATCACGGTCACCGTCGACAGGGGCGTGTCCGGCACCGATCCCCGTCCGCGGAGTCCTCCACCGACGCCGCGACCAGTGGCATGTCCCTGTCATCAGCGGACACCTCTGACATCCCTGCCGGACACAAGCCCTGGATGAGTGGGCGAATTCTGTCAGCGACGTGGTGTCAGACATTCAGGTTCTGACAGTCCGGCGGGTTCGTCAGACCGGCTGCGGTGTCGGGATGAGCACATGGTCGCTGGCGATTCCCCTGCGGTCGTCGGGCTGACAGCGCAGGTCGAGGAGCTGCTCGGGGCAGAGGGCCGGTGTTGCCGACCGGCAGGGAGGGCTGGTGTCAGATCCCGGGTGAGCGGTGGTCGGTGACAGGCGCGGGGCGTGGCTGTCATGCCCGGGTCAGACACCGGTGGCGTACTGCTCGCACGGGATCCGCCGATGTCCGTCGGCGGCATCACCGCTGTCGTGTCCCCCTCTGTCCTCTGGGAGTTTTGACATGGTCGTTTCCGACGCCCCGCACTGGCCGGCCTCTCATCTACTGGCCGCAGACGCGGCGTTCGTGGCGCTGACGCGCGGGCCGGCGCCGTTGGCTCTTGACTGTGACCGGCTGGCGCGTGAGATCGGCCAGGACCTGGGTTTGCCGTGCGGTGTCGTGCCGTTGCCGGTGCTGCGGGACTGGCTGCTGACCCATCCCGGCGGGTACGCGGGTCGTGATGCGGTGTGGCGGGAGCTGGTGCTGCGGGCCCGGTTACGGGGCAAGGAATGGACGATCGCCGCGGTCGGGATGGCGATGCCCGCGCTCGTGCGTATCGCCGGGCAGTTGTCCGCCGGCTACCGGGGCGATACCGCCGACATCGACAACGAGGTGCTGACCGGTTTCCTGGAGGCATTGCGTGATCACTGCGACCTGACCGGGCCGGCGGTGTACGCGTCGCTGACCATGGCGGCGTTCCGGGCCGGGCGGCAGGTGCGGCTGGCCGACGACCAGGTGGTGCCGGTCGAGGACATCGAGCATGTGGTGCCCGGGTCACGGACGCCGACGGTTCCCTACGGTCACCCGGACCTGCTGGTGCGGCGCGCCGCCATCCTGCGGATCATCGACGAGGCGGACGTGCAGCCCTGGATCGAGGTGCGGTTGGGCCGGCGGGCACCGGAACCGATCGCGGCCCGGCTCGGTATCACGGTGGATGCGCTGCGGATGCGGTTGGCGCGCGCCGATGACCGGTTGTCGCGGGCCGTGGTGGAGGGCAGCCTCACGGGGGTCGCGTCGGCCGCTGCCGTCGCGCGCACGGCGGCGCAGGCCCGGCGTCGCAGCCGTATCCGTGCCGGCAGGGCCGGCACTCGCCCCGTGGTGGGAGCCACCTGAGGCGTCGATGCTGCCGTGATCTGACGAGTGTGGGGGGGGCGGGGGGGCGGGGGGGCCCCCCCCGGGGGAGCGCC